>NZ_FMDK01000325.1 GCF_900091995.1 Streptomyces sp. MnatMP-M17 | reverse complement strand
GGGCCGAACGGCTGCTCGCCACGGGCCCTGACACACTGGCCCGTGCGGAGGCGCTGGAGGCGCTGCTGCCCGCGCTGGCCGAGACCGGCGATGTGGAGCGGGCGCTGAGCCTCGCGGACAGTCTGCGGGAACTGGTCGGCGGCGGGCTCGGCGCGCCCAGGCTCGCGGCCCTGCACACCCGGCTGGCACAGGTCGCGCATGTGGCGGGCCGGTGGGCCGACGGCAACGACCAGATCGCCAGGGCCCGTTCGCTCCTCGGCCCGGAGCCCGACGAGGTGTACGCCGCGCAGATCGATGTGGTGGCGGCGCATCTCACTCTCGACACGCCGGGACCGAACCGTACGCAGCGCGCGGGAAAGCTGGTCAGCCGGGCGATCGACGCGGCGGAGCGGCACGATCTGCCGCTGGTCGCCTGCCAGGCCTGGGAGCTGCTCGGAGTACTGGCCAGGGAGCGGGATCTGAGCGAGGCCTCGGCCTGTCTCCAGCAGGTCCTGGAGACGGCCGACCGGCACGGTCTGCCGCTCCAGCGGATGTACGCGCTCACCCGTCTCGGCGGTATCCACTGGCTGGCCGCGGGCGACACCAGAACGCTGGCCGAGGCCCGGGAGGAGGCCCAGCGGCTCGGCGCCGTCCCGGTCGTCTACTCGATCGACGGGATCCTCGTCCTCAACAAAGTGCTGCTCGGCGAATTCGCCGGAGCCCGGGAGCTGAGCGAGGAGTGCCTGACCATGGCGACCCGGCTCCGGCTGACGCCGGTGGCCCGCTATGTGCTGATGGCCAGGGCGGCGAGCGCCGCACACCAGGGCGACCGCGCGGCGATGGACCGGACCGTGGCCGAGTTCCGGCGTATGGGCGGCACCGGCTCCCAGGAGGAACCGCTGCTCCTCGGTCTCGCCGGAGTTTTCTGCGCGCTGCTGGAGGAGGACCGGCCCCGGGCCGCCCGGGAGCTGGACGAGGTGCGCGTACTGACGGCGGAGAATCCGACCACCTTCCATCTGGACGGCCGCCATGGCGTCGGGCTGCTGCTGGACGTACTGGCCGGGACGGCGGGCCGGGAGCGGTTCCGCGAGGTCGCGAACGCCTCGGCCGCGCAGATGCGGTGGAACCGTCATTTCGTCCTGCTCGCCGACGCCGTGCTTCTCGGCCGGGAGGGAAAGCCCTCGGCGGCGACGGAGGCCGCCCACGAGGCGCACGACACCGCCGTCGCCCATCCCACCGCGCGCCATCTCGGGCACCGTCTGGTCGCGGAGACGGCCCACGCCGACGGCTGGGGCGAGCCGGAGGCCTGGCTGCGCGAGGCGGAGCACCACTTCCAGCAGGCCTCGGTACCGGCAGTCGCGGGCGCATGCCGCGCGCTCCTGCGCGGGATCGGGGCACCGGTCCGCCAGCACCGCGCCGGCAGCAACCGGATCCCGGCCTCGCTGCGTACCCGGGGTGTCACGGTCAGGGAGTACGAGGTCTTCCAGCTCCTGGCGGAGCGGCTGAGCAACAAGGCCATCGCGACCCGCCTCTACATCTCACCGCGCACGGTCGAGAAGCACATCGCCAGCCTGATCACCAAGACCGACCAGCCGAACCGCACGGCGCTCTGCGAACTGTCGGCGTCGCAGTAGCTCATGGGATCACCGCCCTGGGCCCGGCCCGTGGCGATGCTCCCGCTCGTCCCTCTCCCGTACATCCCTCCTCTCCTGTACGTCCCTTTCGGGCGCCGTCCAGCTGGCGAGCAGCCGGAGGGCCTGCTCGGAAGGTGAGCCGGGTTCCGCGGTGTGGAGGCCGAGCGTCTGCTCGGGGTCGCCGGCGGGTGTGAGGGCTTCGTACTCCAGGTCGAGATCGCCGACCACGGGATGGTGGTAGCGCTTGCTGCCATGGGTGCGGAGGAGGACGTCGTGGTCGGCCCACCAGCGGCGGAAGTCCTCGTCACGGAGGGAGAGTTCACCGATCAGCTCGGCGAGGAGCGGATCCTCGGGATGGCGTCCGGCGTACAGATGCAGGGAGGCGACGGAGCCCCGGGCGGAGGACTCCCAGTCGGTGTAGAGCTCACGGGCGGACTCGTCGAGGAAGATGTAGCGGACCATGTTCCGCTCCCGGTGCGGCAGCGCGTCGAAGTCGGTGAACAGGGCCCGCGCCAGCCGGTTGGTGGCCAGGACGTCCATACGGCGGCCGAGGACCATGGCCGGAGAGTCACCGACGGTCTCCAGCACCCGGTACAGCCCGGGCCGTACCCGCTGCGGCGCCATCGGCCGACGGCGCGCACGGCTGCGCCTGGCCACGGCGAAGAGATGACCACGCTCCGTGTCATCCAGCCGCAGCGCCCGGGCGACGGCATCGAGCACGCTCTCGGAAACACTCGTCGTACGCCCACGCTCCAGACGTACGTAGTAGTCGACACTCACCCCGGCAAGCTGAGCAACCTCCTCACGCCGCAACCCAGGCACCCGCCGAACACCACCCTGCGGAGACAGCCCGGCCTCCTCGGGCGTGATCCTGGCCCGCCGGGAGCGCAGAAACTCCCGCAATTCCGCATTGCCCCCGCCCTCGGAGGCACCGGTCGGGCCGGAGGCACCGGTGGAGAAGTCACTCATACTCCCAGGCTAAATCTCCACCGGGCAGTGACCACGACCAAGAGGGGTACCACCGGAACCCCCGCTCGGCCGCGCCCGGGATGTGTGGACGGGCGTGGTGGACACACGGCATGACTGCGTTCATGGCGTTCTTCGGTGGCTCGACCACCACCTGGAGGGTCAGCTCAGCCGACGTGACGTCCGCGATCATGGATCTTTGAGCAAAGGTCGAGGCCAAGCGACGCATCCTGGCCAGCCATGTCCTCAGCCCGGCCGTGGGCGCCCTGGAAACAGGCTTCGCATGGCTCGGGGTGGACGGCAGTGCTGGAGGCCACTCGCAACCATCCCGGTGTCAGCAGCCCGCGCCGCCGACCACTTGCCCAAGCCGAACCCAGGGGCCGGTCTTCCCGCGACTACTCGGGGCCGTCGCGTTGTTCGTGCTCAATCGCTTTGAAGCAGTCTTCGTGTACGGGCATGTACCGGCCGGTACCGGAAGGAGCGTCCCAATACACGCTGCGGTGGGGTTCCTCCGGTTCCACGGGCCAGTGGCACGCGTAGCAGCGCGGCGTTCCGTCATGAAAGGTGATGTGTGGGCGTGGATCACGGGACAAGAGGGTGGTAGTCGCTTCCTTGGTAGAAGTGGCACTGCTTGAGGTCCGCAGAGGCTTTCGCGAGAGATCCCCCGGGGCGGGCCTGTCGGTCGCAGCCGCCGCCCCGGAAAGCCAACTTCGTGACGGCGCCGCTCGGTGTCCTGCTGAATGAAGGGCCGAAGCTGCGCCATGGCCGCGCTGTCCGGTTCGTCAGCGCGCGAGTGTTCCCGCGTGTGGTCGGCCGTGCCCGTGGGGCGCGAGCACGTGGGACAGCAGCACGGAGACGGCGTAGCCACTTCGTGGCAGCCAGTCCGGGGCCAGCAACCCTCACCCGGTCGACGGTCTCCGGTCCCGACCATGGCGGCCCGCCAGCGCCGCTCATCCCCCATGGTGGAGACCGCCCTCCGGCCCCGGAGGAAGCGACAGCTCAGCCCATACCGTCTTGCCGTGCCCGCGCCGGTACCACCAGCCCCATTGATCCGACAGCGCCTCGACGATCCCGAGCCCCCGCCCGGACACTTCCCCCGGCTCAGACTCCCGCTGCACAGGCAATTTGGGCGATACGTCGCACACCTCAACGCGGAGCCCGCACGGACGCGAAACGTAACGCGTCTCGACGCCGGCACCCTCCCCGCAGCCGTGTTCTACAGCATTCGTCAGCAACTCCGAGAGGACAAGTACGGCGCACTCCTCCAACTCTGAGAGCCCCCATCCCGCGAGCGTCTTGCGCAGTTCGTCACGGGCCATCCCAACGCAGCGCGGATGCCCAGACCACCGCGCCGCTACCGTGCCACCGCCTTGATCCTGACTAGGCATCATGGGACACCCCCACCCCATGAGCAGCCACCCACGCCAACCACAACGCCCGCCGACGCCCCCGCTCCCGCGCCACCGTGACGCGCTCCCAGCGCTCGGACCCAACCCGGTCACAGGGCCACCACACCGGCGAGCACTGCCCACTACGAGGTGTGAACCGGCCATCCACCACGGACACCACACGGTTCGTGACGATCAGGCGACGCCGATGCGCAGGCGCCGGAAGCTCATCGAGACCCTTCCCATGCTGACGCTCCGCCGATTCGAACAAGCGTTGAAGCAGAGGCTCAGCGAGACGGGCGGCACATGCCCACAGGCCGCTTCCGTCGTCACCCCTTTGCCAGATACCGTTTCTCACGTCGTTGCTCCTCTACCGAGCTCCGGCCAAACCCCGGGCCGCCGTTCACGCGGTCACGGGGTCCTTTCGTCTGCCACGGTTCCGGGCTAACCGACGCGTGCACAGCGGCCCCATGTAGGCCCGCTGTAGGCCACACTGGACGTATGCACGGTGAGAGCCTGGCCCACATGATCCGGCGACTCCGTATCGCCAAGCGCTGGAGCCAACAGCGCTTGGCCGTCGAGATATGCCGCGCTGTCGGTATGCCGGTGGATTCCCTCACCCGGGGCGACATCTACCGGTACGAGAAGGGGAAGCGAACGCCCCGCGATTGGCTGCCTGCGCTAGCTCTCGCTCTCGGTGTGCCGCTCGAAGAATTCGAAGCAGCATTGGCCACGCAGTCCGTCGCTCCGCAGACGGTTGACGACTTCCTGCCCGAAGGGGAACCTCTCGCTCCCCTGAAAACAAAGCAGGGCAGGCGCGTGGGTATGGGGGACGTAGAAGGCCTGGCTGGTCGCATTCACGGCCTACGGCTTGCAGACGATGTTCTGGCAGGAGGCGACCTGATCGGCCCTGCATTACGAGAACTGCGTTCCGCAGTCAAGCTCTATCGAGAAGGGAGCCACACCGACGAAATCGGCAATGCCTTGCTGTGCCAGATTGGCGAACTCGCACAGATTACAGGGTTCATCGCTGCGGACGCCGGCCGCCAAGACGAGGCGCAGCGCATCTATCAACTAGGTTTAAGCGCGGCCAAGCAAGCCAACGCCGAAACGCTGGTTGGCAACCTGGCGGGCAGTCTGGCCTACATGTGGAGCAACAACGGCGAAGCCGTGAAGGCTGTACAGATTGCTACCGCAGGACTGACTGATGACGCGCCGCCAAAGGCTCGCGCCTTGGCGCTGGATCGGTTGGCATGGGCTCACACTCAAGCCCATGAGCCCCAGCCGGCAATGCGTGCGCTTGCACAGGCAAGAGAAGCCCTGGACGAGAGTGATGGCGAAGAATCGCCGCCGTACCTGTATTGGGTATCACACGACGAGTTGACGGTCATGGAATCTCGGGTCTACACCGAGCTGCACAAACCGCTGCGCGCCGTGCCAATCCTGCAAAGGGTGCTCAGCCGGTACGACGTCACACGAACACGTGAACTCGCGCTCTATTCCTCGTGGCTGGCAATCGCGTACGCGGATGCCAACGAGCCCGAAGAATCAGCAGCGACAGCAGCACGAGTGATTGCCATGTCAGGCGACATCGCTTCTGAGCGCATCACTGAACGTATTCAGACAGTGGTTGAACGGCTCCAAGAGTTTGCCTCAGTACCAGAGGTGCGAGAAGTCTTGGAGGCGGTCGCCTGAGCGCTGCCTCCTACATGGTCTCGGACGTACCCGCAGGCCTGCCCGTTTCGCCGTCATCCGGCGAGGGTGAGGGCGTGCAGGCGGGAGGGTCCAGTTTCAATCGCTGGCGTATCTCCGCACCCACGGCCGGATACATACGCGTACGGGAGGTACTCGCCGGGCAGCGCGTCCGGGTTACCAGCCTCGGCGGTAGTACGGCGTCGCGCGGGCCGGGGGCGGGGCGTATTCGTTGCGTAGGCGGGTCACCAGGTTGCGTCGGAGGTCGCGGTCCTCGTCCGTTTCCACGGACAAGTCCAGTTGGACGATGTCCACACCGGCGGCCCGGAGCCAGCCGATGCGTTCCGCCACGCTCTGCGGTGAACCGACGAACGCGCCGGCGAGTGAGCGACGGACATACGCGGTGATCTGCTCCGTGTCCCGGGCGGGATCCGAACGGCCGCGTTCCCGGTCCCGGTCCAGTTGGACCGCGCGGTGCCAGCGGGCGCTGTCCGGGCCCGTGGCCAGTCGGATGGCGTCCCGGCCGAGGGATCGTGCCCGTTCCACCGCCTCCTCGTCCGTCGCGGCCAGCACCAGGGTGAGGTGACGCCAGATGCGCAAGGTCCGGCCGTGCGCTGCCGCCGCCGCTCGCGCCTCGGCGATCCGCCTGCGGGTCACGGACAGCGGGCCGGGAGCGACCGCGTACACCTCGGCGAACCGCGCGGCGAGTGCCACGCCCTCGGGTGACGAACCGCCGAAGGACAGCAGTTCGGCGCGCGGTCGCGGCCAGAGGCCGGATCCGCCGTTCCGTACCGAGTAGAACTCGCCCTCGAAATCGAATCTCTGACGTTCCGTCAGAGTCCTGTTGAACAGCTCCAGATACTCGCCCGCCCGCCGGTAGCGCTCCGCCTTTCCCAGGCCGTCGCCGTCCCGGGCGACATCCGCGTCGCTGGAGCCGACGATCACATGGGCCGAGGCCCGCCCGCCGGAGAGCCGGTCCAGTGTGGCGAGCGCCCGGGCCGCGACGGTGGGAGCCGTCGTACCGGCCCGGTGCGCCACGGCTATCCGTAATCTGCTGGTGGCCGCCAGCGCCCAGGCGGCCACCAGCCAGGGATCGGGCCAGGAGCTCGACTGGGTCACCAGGGCGCTGTCGAGTCCGTCCTCCTCGTTCTCCCGCGCGGTACGCGCCACATGGTCCGGATCGGCGTCGCGCTCCGGCGGATCCGGTGCGAAGCGCAGCGCCTGCCGCTCGCGCGGCGTACCGCCCAGGACCGGCGCGGCCCTGACACCGCCCCGCAGATCGAGTTCCATACGCACTCCTCAGCCGTCTCGTCGGCGGATCGCAAGCACCCAGCCGCCCCGCGGTCAGCGGCCCGCCGGGCCCAGGCGGGCCAGGGTGTCCAGCAGGCGCGCTCTGCTCACGAACACCTCCGGCGGCAGCGACACATAGAGCTGGATCGTCGTCACGCCCGGCCGGCTGTAGCGCAGGATGCGCTCACGGCACTCCTCGGGAGATCCGCTGATGAACAGCCCGTCGACCACCTCGTCCGGAAGCGCCTTCTGCGCCGCCTCCGGGTCTCCCGCCGCCCATGCCTCGTGCGACGCGCGCAGCAGTTCGCCGTGGCCCAGCCATTCGTGGAACTTCCGGTACGGCTCGCGGTTGAGGATCCAGGCGAGGAACGGCCGGGTCGCGCGGTGGGCGTAGTCGGTGTCCTCGGTGGGGCAGACGAACACCTTCACCACCAGTTCCTTGCCGGGCGGCTGCGGGCCGACCGCGTCCAGCACCTTCGGGACGTCCTCCGGGAAGAGCAGATTGGAGATGGCTCCGTCGCCCTCGGTGAATCCCAGCCGCAGCATGCCGGGCCTGAGCGCCCCGAGGATCACCTTCACCGGTTGCGCCGGCGGGTGCGGCAGCCGG
>NZ_FMDK01000300.1 GCF_900091995.1 Streptomyces sp. MnatMP-M17 | reverse complement strand
GCTCGGCGGCCAGCCGCACGTCGCGGCCTCGGCCCGCCGGACCGCCGGGGTGCGGGGCGACCTCGACCACTTCGGCGCGCTCGGCTTCCTGCAGGGTCTGCTCACCGTGCTGCGCGACTCCGGGCACACCGGGCTGTTCGTCGTCCTCGACGAGGTGGAGACGCTGCAGCGGGTCCGGTCGGACGCCCGCGACAAGGCACTCAACGCGCTGCGGCAGCTCATCGACGAGGTGCACTCGGGCCGCTTTCCCGGTCTGTATCTGGTCATCACGGGTACCCCGGCCTTCTACGACGGTCAGCAGGGCGTGCAGCGTCTGGCCCCGCTCGCTCAGCGGCTGGCCACCGACTTCACGACCGACCCGCGCTTCGACAACCCTCGAGCCGTGCAGATCAGGCTTCCCGGCTTCAATCAGAAGTCGCTGGTCGGCCTCGGCCTCACCATCCGTGACCTGTACGCCGATGCCGCGGAAATGCCCGAGCGTGTACGGAAGGTCGTCGACGACGGGTATGTCGCCGACCTCGCGCTGGCTGTCGGCGGGGCGCTGGGCGGGAAGGTCGGGGTGGCTCCCCGGCTGTTCCTGAAGAAGCTCGTCGGGGACGTGCTCGACCGCGTGGACCAGTTCGACGACTTCGACCCCCGGCAGCACTACCGGCTCACCGTCGCCGGCAGCGAACTCACCGATGTCGAGCGGAACCTGGCCGCCACGGTCTCCGGAGACTCCGCGTCGGCCGATGACATCGACCTGGAGCTGTGATGGCGGACGCGGGACTCCCGGCCGCGAAGGACCAGGGTGACGAGGACGCCGATGTACTGGACCGACTCGATCCCGTCGTCCTGCATCACATCGTCAACACCCTCGGGTGGCCCGATCTGCGCCCCCTGCAGCGTGCGGCGATCACGCCGCTCATGCAGGGGCAGGACGCCGTACTGCTGGCTCCGACGGCGGGGGGCAAGACCGAGGCGGCCTGCTTCCCCCTGCTGTCGGCGATGACCGAGCAGAAGTGGACCGGCACATCTCTGCTGTATCTGTGTCCGCTCAAGGCACTTCTCAACAACCTGGTCGTCCGTGTCGACTCCTACGCCCAGTGGCTGGGGCGACGCGCTGCCCTCTGGCACGGTGACACCAAGGAATCGCAACGGAGGCGCATACGGGCCGAGGCGCCGGACATCCTGCTGACCACGCCCGAGTCGCTCGAAGCGATGCTGATCGGCGTCAAGACCGACCACGCCCGCCTGTTGGGAAGCGTGCGGGCCGTCGTCGTCGACGAAGTGCACGCGTTCGCAGGGGATGACCGGGGATGGCACCTGCTCGCCGTGCTCGAACGGCTGGAGCGGGTCACCGGACGGCCCATCCAGCGCGTTGGGCTCTCGGCGACGGTCGGCAACCCGGCCGAGTTGCTGCACTGGCTGCAAGGCGCGGGGGCC
>NZ_FMDK01000757.1 GCF_900091995.1 Streptomyces sp. MnatMP-M17 | reverse complement strand
CCAGCCTCTCAGCTCGCGTCCGGGCAGCAGCAGTGTCCCCGCCAGCCGCGGCGGCAGCCGCCCGCCGTCGAAGAGCAGCCGCAGCCCGCCGTAGCCCGGTGGCCGCGGTGGCTCCCAGTCGACCACCAGCAGTCTGGGTACCTCGGTCAGCTGTATGCCTATCTCCTCGGCGACCTCCCGTATCCCGGCCCGTGCGGGTGCCTCGCCGGCCTCCACCACTCCGCCCGGGAACTCCCAGCCGGGCTTGTACGTCGGGTCCACGAGCAGCACCCGGTCCTGTTCGTCGAAGAGCAGCACTCCGGCGGCGAGCGTCTCGGCGGTCGGCTCGGGCGTCTGGACGATCTCGCTGACGCGGGCCGCGCCGGTCCGTACCGCCGCCGCGAGGGAGACGGCCGTCTCCCGGGCCGTGAGTCCGGTGTTGTCGATGACATGGGCGTCGCCGGTCAGCCAGCCGAGCGCGGCGCGGTAGGGCTCGATATGTTCGTAGCACCACCGCCGGGTGCGCTCGTTCACCTCGGGATCGTCCTCCGCCACCTGACGAGCCGCTATCCGTCCCCGCAGGATCGTTTCGTCTGTGGCAAGCAGCACATGGCGCACCGGGATACGCCGGGAGGCGAGCCCGCCGAAGATCTCGTCCCGGTACTCCTGCCGCAGCAAGGTCATGGGCACGACCAGCACGCCGCCCACCTCGGCCAGCAGGGCCGCCGCGGTGTCGACCACCAGACGCCGCCAGATCGGCAGATCCTGATAGTCGCCGACCTCGGCGAGCCGCTTCTGCGGCAGAAGCTGCTCCACTTCCCCGCCGATCAGCTCGGGGTCGTACAGTGTGCAGTTCGGGATCAGGTCGATCAGTTCGCGTGCGGTACTGGTCTTGCCCGCTCCGAACGCGCCATTGATCCAAACGATCACGGTCCCCCCTTCCGTAGCCCCCAGTGGACTGCCCGCAACACCCTGCCCCGGAAACCCCCGGCCCGATCGGGCCATGGGCTCCACGCGGTGCTGTGGCCGAGCTGTGGCCGGTTCGATGTCGTACCGAGGCCGGGAACGTCCACTGTACGAACCGATGTCCGTGCCGGGCCGTAACACAATCCCGAGGAACGTCGTTGGAACTCGATGTGACAAGGGGGCATCCAATGTGCCGGACGGTGCTGGAGAAATTTCCCGCGGGAGGGCCGCGCGGCAGCTGGCCCGCGGAGGAGTTCGCGCGGGCGCGCAGGGACGAGGGGACACCGGCGGAGGTGGTGATGGACCTCGACTCGGACGTCTTCCTCGTGGTCGTGCCGCAGCAGGCGACCGAGTCCGCCCCGCAGTCGCTACCGCTACCGCTGCCACAGCCACAGCCACGCCCGCGCCCGCAGTCATAGCCGTAAGTCGTAGGAGTGCGTGAGGGCGCTGTCCGCGCGCCCGTCCCGTACCCGAGCCGGTCCCGCACCCGAGCGCCGTACGACCCGGAGACATCCGTTATGCGTATGCCCAGAACACCGGCCGCTCCGGCCGTCCCCGCCGCACTCACCGGCCCGGGACGCCGCCCGCGCGGGCGGCGGTCCGCCCTGACGCTCGCGCTCGCGGGCATCGCCGTCTCACTGACCGCGCCTCCCGCGACGGCCGACAGCAGCGCCTGCACCCACCATTTCTCCGGCCCGCAGATCTGTATCCGGCTGGACGGCGAGGGCGGACGGAACGCGGTCACCGGTATCTGGACCAATCCGCCGGAGCATGTCACCGCCCGGCCGGTGGCGCTCTTCCGCGACGGGCAGCACATCGACACGGCGATGGCCACCCGCTCGGGCAAGGCGCTGACCTATCGCTGGCCCACGGCGGACACCGGCAACGACGTGGAGCTGTGCGTGAAGTTCCGCGGCAGCCGGCGCGTGGCGTGCCAGACGACCCGGTAGCCGGTGAGGACAGGGCGGATCTTCCTGGTACGGGAGCACCGGACGACGCCGGCCGGGCCACGCCCCCCGTGCGTGGCCCGGCCCGGAGCCGAATCGCGGCCGTGCCACTGCCGGGCACTCTCTCCCCCGCCGCGTCCCCCGTCGGCTCCCGCGCCGAGGAGTACTCTCCCTGGCCGACTTTGGGCCAACCTTGAGAAGACCTGGAATCAGCAGGTCGGCCCAGACTTTCGGCGTTAAGGTCCGGGCCAGGGGGTGATGGGGTTGCCGGTGGAGTTCGGCTTGCTCGGATCCATCGAGGCACGGCTCGACGGCCGGCCGGTGGAGCTGGGACATGCCCGGCAGCGCTGTGTGCTGGCAGCGCTGATGGCCGACGCCAACCGGCTCGTGTCGGTTGACCAGTTGATCGACCGGGTATGGGGCGAGCGCCCTCCGCAGCGGGCGCAGGCGTCCCTCTACAGCTATATCTCCCGGCTGCGCCAGGCCCTTTCGCCGGCCGCCGGCGACGCGGACATCGAGCGGCGCTCCGGCGGCTACGTACTGACCGTCGACACGTCCGCCGTGGACCTGCACCGTTTCCGCGAGCTGGTCGAGCGGGCGCGTACGGCCGACGACAGCGAGGCCGAGGCCTTGTTCGAGGAGGCGCTCGCGCTCTGGCGCGGTGATGCCGCCACCGAGCAGGACAGCCCGTGGTTCAACTCCTTGCGCGAGGCCCTGCGCCGGGAGAGACACGCGGCCGAACTGGACCTGGTGGACATCCGGTTACGGTCGGGACGGCACACCGGGCTGCCGGCCGAACTGGCCACCCGTGTCGAGGCGCACCCGCTGGACGAGCGGCTGGTCGGCCAGCTCATGCTGGCCCTGTACCGCGGCGGCCGGCCCGCCGACGCCCTCGCCCGCTACGAGGAGATCCGGCAGCGGCTGGCCACGGAGCTGGGCACCGACCCGGGACCGCCGCTGCGCGAACTGCGTCAGCGGATCCTCACCGCCGACCCGGTGCTCGACAAGCCCGCGCCCGTGCGCCGTACTCCCGGTTCCTCCGGTTCTCCCGTGGAACCGGCCGCGCCGCCCGCTCCCGTACCACGGCAACTGCCCGCTCCGCCGCCGATGTTCACCGGCCGCAGCCGCGAACTCGCCCGTCTGGGAAAGCTGCTGGAGCCACGGGCCGAGCGCGGCGGCACCGTGGTGATCTCGGCGATCGGCGGCACCGGCGGTATCGGCAAGACCTGGCTCGCCCTGCGCTGGGCCCACAGCCGCCAGGAGCGCTTTCCCGACGGACAGCTCTACGCCGATCTGCGCGGCTTCTCGCCGTCCGGAGAGCCTGTACCGGCGGCGGTGGTGGTACGTGCCTTCCTGGAAGCCCTCGGAGCGCCACCGGGCACGATCCCTGCGGACCCGGACGCGCAGGCCGCGCTCTACCGGAGCCTGACCGCGGGCAAACGCCTGCTCATCCTGCTCGACAACGCCCGTTCCACCACCCAGGTCCTGCCGCTGCTGCCCGGCAGTCCCACCTGTACGGTCCTGGTCACCAGCCGCCATCAGCTCACCGGGCTGACCGCCGCGCACGGCGGCACGCCTCTCACACTGGATGTCCTCACCGACACGGAGGCGCTCGAACTGCTGACGCGCCATCTCGGCGCCGCCAGGATCGCCGCCGAGCCCGACGCCGCCGCCACGCTGCTGAAGCACTGCGCCGGACTGCCGCTGGCCATCAGCATTCTGGCCGCGCGCGCCACGATGAATCCCGCGCTGTCTCTCGCCGCGCTGGCCTCGGAGCTGCACGAGGCGGCGACCAGGCTCGACGCCCTGGACGCGGGTGAGACGGCGACGGACCTGAGGGCGGTCTTCGCCTCCTCGTACGAGGCTCTCGACGCGCCCACGGCCCGGGTGTTCCGGCTGCTGAGCCTGGCGCCGGGCGCCGATATCGGGCTGCCGGCCGCCGCCAGTCTCACCGGGCTTCCGCTCTCCCGTCTCCGCGCCCATCTGCGTACGCTGCACTCCGCGCATCTCGTCCAGGAGCACACGCCTCACCGCTACACCTGCCACGACCTGCTGCGCGCGTACGCCACCGAACTCGCCCAGAGCTTCGACACCGAGGCCGAGCGCACCGCCGCGCTCGACCGGCTGCTCGACCACTACGTACACACCGCGTTCGCCGCCGACAGACTGCTCCTTCCGCACCGGGACCCGCTCACGCTGCCGCCGCCGGCCGACGGTCTGACGCCGGAACGGCTCGCCGACCACGACGAGGCGATGAAGTGGTTCAGCCGCGAGCACACGGTGCTGACCGCGGCCGTCGAACACGCCGCGCGCCTCGGCCTGGACGCGCGCGTATGGCAGTTGGCGTGGGCGACGCTCACCTTTCAGTCGCGGCTCGGGCACTGGCACGAGGTGGAGAGCGCGCAGCGCGCGGCGCTGGCCGCGGCCGTACGGCTGGGCGACCGCTCGGCGCAGGCCGAGTGCCGCCGTGGACTGGCCTGGGCTCTCTCCCAGACCGCCCGCGTCGACGAGGCCCGGGACGAGCTGGAGGTGGCGCTCGCCCTGTCGAGGGATCTCGGTGACGATCCGGGCAGGGCGCACGCCCATCTCACGCTGAGCTGGCTGTGCGAGCTGGAAGGCGACGAGCGGGCCGCGTACGAGCACGATCTGACGGCCCTCGACCTCTTCACTTCGAGCAGCCACCGCTCGGGACGCGCGCGGGCACTGAACGCGCTCGGCTGGGACCGTATCCAGCGCGGCGACTACCAACAGGCCGTCCTCGACTGCGAGGAGGCCCTGGCGCTGCAACAGGAACTCGACGACGAACGCGGCCAGGCGGGCACCTGGGACACCCTGGGCTACGCCTACCAGCGGATCGGCGACCACGGGAACGCCAAGGAGTGCTTCCGGCACAGCCTGCGGCTCAACCGGGCGCTGGGCCATCGCTTCAACGAGGCGGAGACCTTGATCCACCTCGGCGAGACCCACCGGGCGACGGGCGCGCTGCCCGCCGCGCGCGAGGCCTGGCAGCAGGCCCTCACGGTCCTCATCGGCATCGGCCACCCCGAGACCGAACTCGACCGCGTCCGCACGATGCTCCAAGAACTGAACACCCCGACGAACTGAACACCCGACAGCCTGACTCAGCACGAGCCCCGGGCCGGCTCACCGGGAGCCCCGGGGCCCGAACCTGCCTCGGCCCATGTCCGAAGCGTCCCTCCCCGAGGTCAGGCGACCGTGGTCGGTGTGACCTCTGCCGGCGTGGCCTCGTCCCGTATCGCCAGTGTCGCCGCCGCTGCCGCGCCCACCAGGCCCGCGTCCGTGCCCGTCAGCGCCGGCGCGACCTTGATGTGCTGGACGAAGGAGAGCGTCGCGTAGTCCTGGAGCGAGCGGCGCAGCGGCGCGAAGAGCAGCTCGCCCGCGTTGGCGACTCCGCCGCCGATGACGGCGATACGGATCTCCACCAGCGTGGCCGTCGCGGCGATCCCGGCGGCCAGCGCCTGCGCCGCCCGGTCGAAGGACG
>NZ_FMDK01000450.1 GCF_900091995.1 Streptomyces sp. MnatMP-M17 | reverse complement strand
CCCCCGCCCCCCGCCGCCGCCGGCTCCGACTCCGGCTCCGGCGATGGCGGTACGGCGTCGTCCCGCCGCGCCCGCAGCCGCCAGGCCCGCAGCACCAGCGCCAGCGGTACACCGAGCCCCAGCGTCCACGCCAGCGCCGCCGCGCCCGTGAGCCACCACACCGGCCCGAGGACCGCCAGTCTGCCGTTGCCCATCGGCCCGCCCGACATCGCCGCCAGCAGCGCCGTCAGCACCGCGCACACCACCGCGCCGGACGCCGCCGTCAGTGCGGTCGCGCCCGCGCTCCAAGCCTTCTCCTTCTCGCCGTACGGCGGCGCGGCCACCCGTACGGTGAACCAGGCCAGCGCTCCTCCCGCGAGCACCGGCACTCCCGCCGCCGCCCAGTTCAACGCCGGGCCGGGGCCCTCGGGCACCGCCGCGAGCAGCGGGAAGGACGGCAGCGAGTAATCGCCCGTGATCCCGAAGGGTGTGGCCGTCGCGCCCGTACCGAGCGCGAAGCCCGGTCCCAGCCCGTACGCGGCGCCCCACATCGCCGCGTTCGGCACGAGCACCAGTCCGAGCAGCAGCACGGCGAACCGTCCCGACCAGTCGGAGGCGAGCCGTACGAACGAGATATGCGCGATCTCGCCGTGCCATGCCAGCGAGATCCCGACCAGGAGCGCGCCGCCGCCCAGCAGCAGCAGAACGGATGCGACGCCCGCCCGCAGCGCGACCGCGGCCCTGCGCCGGCCCGCGGGCCCTCCGACGGCAGGGGCGAGAGCTCTCCGTAGAACACCGGGCAGCCGGGCCGGCAGAAGATCACGCGGGCGTCCGCTCGCCCGCCACGCTCCGGCCGCCGCGGACAGGACCGTCACCAAAGGCAGCATGAGCGCGGCACGCAGCGGGTGCGCACCGAGCGGAGCGCCCGTCACATGGAGCACCGACGCCGCGCCGACCAACAGATAGCCCCCCGTGAGAGTGAGCACCACAGCCGACGCGGAGAGCCTGGGCGGCCCTTTGTCCGGTTCCAGGGCGTCCCTGGCCGTCCGGTACACCAGCCATACCGGCAGGGCCATCAGGAGCAGCGGGATCACCCCGAGCGGTGCGGGATTTCCCGAGAGAGTTTCCGCGCGCACCAGCTCGACGCCATGGGCCAGCAGCCACAGCGCGCTGGCAACGCGCAGGGCTCCGCCGGCCCCGCTGTCGGGATAGGGCGAAATGATCCACATCGCCAGCACCAGCACGGCGAACAGGGCGAGGCCGAGGCACGCGGCGATGGCTCCGCGGAGGAACGAGACGGTCAGCGCCGCCGCCCTGCCACGCTCCACCGCCGAGGCCGAGGACAACGGCGCGCTGCGATCGGTCAATTGGGTCACGCCGTCATGCTGCCCACGACACGCGCTTGATCCACGTAACAGGCGAATGTTCGCCGTGTCGCCCAATATAAGTTTATGTGCTTTTTTTGCCCGAATCGTGCTGCGGGGAGTCCCTCATGACGCAGAACACCACGCAGAGCACCGCGGACGGCTCCTCCGCCGTCCCGCCGCTGCCGCCTCCCAAGGAGCGGCGCAGGCTGCGGGAGGCGAGGTCGATGACCGAGAAGCAGGTCGCTTCTGCGGTGGGAGTCTCGCGGGCGACGATCCGGTCCTGGGAGGCCGGCCGCACGGCTCCGCGCGGGCGCAAGGCGGAGAGCTACGCGAAGCTGCTGGCCGCACTCGACACGGAGCTGCGGGAGAAGGCCGCGCGGACCGAGCGGGAGGCGCGCAGGGCGGCCATGGAGCGTTCCGCCGCGCGGCAGCAGAGCACATCCACATCCGCACCGCAGAAGCGCAGTCGGGCCGGGCAACCGCCGTCACTTCTGAAATCACGCGATCCGGCGGCCTCCGGGCCGTCGGCCGGATCCCAGCTGCCCATGGTGCCTCGGGCACCTCTGACTCCGTCCTGGGCGCGTACCGGAACGGAACTCAGAGCACGTGCCGGAACTGGCACCAGCACCAGCACCAGCACCAGCGCCACCAGCACCGGCAACCGCAGCGGCACCGCTAAGGCCACCGACACCGACACCAGCGCCGGCACGAGCACGAGCACGAGCACGAGCACCGAAAGCGGAAACGCCGCCGCCACCGATACCGGCACCACCACCGATACCGAAAGCAAGCCGCTCACTCCCGAGCAGGCCTTCGACGCGCTGTACGCGTTCGCCGCGCCCTCCCTCGTACTCCAGGCCTATCTGCTGACCGGGCGGCGCTCCCTCTCCCAGGAGTCCGTCGAGCGCGCCTTCCGGCTCGCCTGGCAGCGCTGGCCCGAGGTCGCCGTCGACCGGGATCCGGTGGGCTGGATCCGGGCCGCGGCGCACGAGTACGCGCTGTCGCCCTGGCACCGGATGCGCCGTTCCGCCAAGCATCCCGAGCCCATGCCCGGCGAGCAGGACTCGCCCGGCCGGAAGCTGCTCCGCGAGGCGCTGCTGGACCTCCCGCCGTCGTACCGCCGCACGCTGCTGCTCTACGACGGACTCGGCCTCGATCTGCCCGACACCGCGGCCGAGACCGAGGCCAGCACGCCTGCCGCCGCGAGCCGGCTGATGCGCGCCCGGGAGGCGGTCGCCGCGAAGGATCCCGAGCTGACCGACACGGCGCTGCTGCACGAGCGGCTGAGCGCCCTCACCGAGGCCGAGACGCCGCCGAAGCTCCCGACGCCCCGCACCGTACGGACCGGTTGCGAGCGCCGGTCCAAGCTCTGGACACGGCTCGCCATCGCGTTGACGGCGCTGATCGTCGGCGCGACGAGTTTCACCTTGGCCACCGCTCCGACGCGGTACGAAGCGCCGCAGGCGCCGGGCGAACAGATCGGTGACGTGCCGGTGCCCAGCGGCCCGCAGCGGCTGAGCAGGGAGGATCTGAAGCTGCGCGACAAGCTCCGCACCGAGCTGACGAACGGGCCGCCCCGTCTCGTACCGGAAGCGTTCTGAGCACTACGCGCGTGGGCCCGCACCCCAGGACAGGGGTGCGGGCCCACGC
>NZ_FMDK01000302.1 GCF_900091995.1 Streptomyces sp. MnatMP-M17 | reverse complement strand
CCCCGCCCAGCAGCCACAGCCGTTCCGCGGCTCCTCCGGTGTCCGCGAGCTGTCCGTTCAGCGACTCGTGGAGAGGCTCGTGCGGAGGCTGGTGGGCGAGCTCGTGGAGCGGCGGCGCGTGGACCGGCGCGTGGACCGGCATGAGCAGAGGTCCGGACGCCTGAGGCGGTACGTGCGCCATGGCCGACGCCTGTCCCGGCGACAGCAGCACCAGCGTCCCGGCCAGCACCCCGAAGAATCGGCAGATAATCAGATGTTTTGCCCTCATAAGGGCGCAATGTAGGCAATCGGTGAGGTGATCCGCGGTTACGCCGCGCGTCCGGACGTGTACTCCGCGATCTCGCGTATCGGCGGCCGTTCCTCCGTGTCCACGGAGTAGGTGCGCGGTACGAAGCCGTTCTCGCCGCGGTCGAACTGCGTCAGCTCCGGCCGTACCAAGTGTGCCCGGGACAGCCGCAGTTGAGCCGTACGGTAGATCGCCGCAGCCATCCGCCCGAGCGCCCGGTCGTCCTGGTGGCGGTGCAGCCGTACGCCCACATCGACCTGGCCCAGCGCGTCCAGGCCCACCGTGTGCAGCGCGTCCACGAGCAGCCCGAGCTCCACGCCGTACCCGACCGGGAAGGGCAGCCGCTCCAGCAGCGAGCGCCGCGCCGCGTACTCCCCGCCGAGCGGCTGGACGAAACCGGCCAGGCGCGGCCAGTGCAGATTGAGCAGCGGACGCGCCACCAGCTCGGTCACCCGCCCGCCCTGCCCGCCGACCGCTCCGTTCATGCCGCCGTCCTCGCCGTCCGGATCGCCCTCGCCGTCCGGATCGTCCTCCCGCAGCGGCCGGTCGTACATCGCCTTCACGAACTGCACATCCGCGTCGGTCAGCAGCGGTCCCACCGTCCCGGACACGAAATCCGCCGAGAACCGCCGCAGATCGGCGTCCACGAAGCACACCACATCACCGCTCGTCACCAGCAGCGACCGCCACAGCACCTCGCCCTTGCCGGGCAGCGCGGGCAGCCGCGGCAGAATCGCGTCCCGGTGCACCACGCGCGCGCCCGCCGCCGCGGCGACCTCCGCCGTACGGTCGGTCGAGCCGGAATCGATCACCACCAGCTCGTCCACGAGCGGCGCCCGCTCCATCAGCTCGCGCCGGATCACGGAGACGATCGCGCCGACCGTCGCCTCCTCGTCGAGCGCCGGGAGCACCACGCTCACCGTGGTGCCGCGCGCGGCCTTCGCCACCAGGAGCCGGTCGAGCGTACGGTCGGCCGCTGACCAGGAACGCCTGGTCAGCCAGCGTTCCACCTCTTCCAGCACGGTCGGTACTCCCTGACGTGTTCCATGAACGTGACCCGCGAATCCGGTCGGAACCGGGCCGCGACCGGGCCCGAACCCGGCCGAACGTGATCCATCTCGCGGTGCGGACCACTATCTCAACCGTCCGCTCCTTCGGTTACAGTCTTGAACAACACGAATGACCTCCGCATGCCGGGGGTCGTTACGTGGAAAAACGCGCCGGGCCTGGCCCGGCGTCATAGCGCTCATCCAGAGGGACTGAGGGAACGGCCCGTTGAAGTCCCGGCAACCCTCCCGCCGACCGCGAGGTCACGGTGGGGAAGGTGCCAATTCCGTCTTGCGGCGAAATGCGTCGTAAGGAAGATGAGGAGAAAGGGCCTCGCCATCATGGCTGTGCAGACCGTCCACCACGCCAGCGACACCGTTGACCTCGGACCCGCCGCCGCCCTCTCGTGCCGTGAATGCGGAGAGCGTTTCGATCTCGGTCCCATTTTCGCCTGCGCGAGCTGTTTCGGGCCGCTCGAAGTCGCGTACGACCTGCCGAGCGGCACTCCGGAAGAGCTCAAGAAGCGCATCGCGGACGGCCCGGACAACATCTGGCGGTACGCGCCGCTGCTGCCCGTTCCCGCCGATGTGGCCTCGAAGCCGAACATCAATCCAGGGTTCACCAAGCTGGTCAAGGCCGACAATCTCGCCCGCGAGCTCGGCATCACCGGCTCCCTGCACATCAAGGACGACTCCGGCAATCCGACGCACTCCTTCAAGGACCGTGTCGTCGCCATCGCCGTCGAGGCCGCCCGCGCCTTCGGCTTCACCACGCTCTCCTGCTCCTCCACCGGCAATCTGGCGGGCGCCGTCGGCGCCGCCGCCGCCCGCGCCGGCTTCCGCTCCTGTGTGTTCATCCCGCACGACCTGGAGCAGGGCAAGGTCGTCATGGCCGCGGTGTACGGCGGTGAACTCGTCGGTATCGAGGGCAACTACGACGATGTGAACCGCTTCTGCTCGGAGCTGATCGGCGATCCGCTGGGCGAGGGCTGGGGCTTCGTCAACGTCAACCTCCGTCCGTACTACGGCGAGGGCTCCAAGACGCTCGCGTACGAGATCTGCGAACAGCTCGGCTGGCGGCTGCCCGACCAGATCGTCATCCCGATCGCCTCCGGATCACAGCTCACGAAGATCGACAAGGGCCTCCAGGAGCTGATCAGGCTGGGGCTCGTGGAGGACCGGCCGTACAAGATCTTCGGCGCCCAGGCCGAGGGCTGCTCGCCGGTGTCCACTGCCTTCAAGGCCGGGCACGATGTCGTACGGCCACAGAAGCCCAACACCATCGCCAAGTCCCTGGCGATCGGCAATCCGGCCGACGGCCCGTACGTCCTGGACATCGCCCGCCGCACCGGCGGCGCGGTCGAGGACGTCGACGACGAGCAGATCGTCGACGCGATCAAGCTGCTGGCGCGCACCGAGGGCATCTTCGCGGAGACCGCGGGCGGAGTGACCGTCGGTGTGACCAAGAAGCTGATCGAGGCCGGAGTGCTCGATCCGGCGCTGACGACCGTCGTCCTCAACACGGGTGACGGACTGAAGACTCTGGACGCGGTGGCGCCGACGACGGGCCCGACCGCGACCATCCGCCCGAGCCTGGACGCGTTCCGCGACGCCGGCCTGGCCCGCTGATCCCGACGACGTTACGGAAGACGGAAGGCAGAACACCACTATGAGCGTCAATGTCCGCATCCCCACCATTCTCCGTACGTACACCGGCGGCAAGGCCGAGGTCCCGGCCGAGGGAGCGACTCTCTCCGAGGTCATCCAGTCCCTGGAGGCCAGCCACCCCGGTATCGCCGCGCGAGTCCTGGACGATCAGGGCAAGTTGCGCCGGTTTGTGAATGTGTACGTGAACGACGACGACGTCCGCTTCGAGCAGGGCCTGGAGACCGCGACTCCGGCGGGCGCGGGCGTCTCGATCATCCCGGCGGTCGCCGGAGGCTGAGCCTCGTCGTCGCGACGCCGCGTGACCGGCATGGCTCCCTCCGCAAGAGAAGCGGAGGGAGCCATTCTTTATGGTTGAACGCGATAGAGTGTGGGAACGCCCCTCCGCCGCCCATGTGGCGCGTGTATGAGAACGCGACAAGATAGGGCTGACATCCTGGTGCTGTTTGCACTGTAGGTGCGCTTTGCCCGGCCCGACTTGCCCGGGAACGCAGCGAATTCGTCGCTATGCGTGTTCAGCCATGCCCAGAATTCTCGTCCGATTGACCTGTTGCAGAGGGCAGTTGGGCAGATACATTCAGCCGCGGTCGACGCGTTCCGGCGCGAAGTGTGGCCCCTGGAAGGGCCAGTAATAGGGGAGTTAGGCATGGCTCAGGGCACCGTCAAGTGGTTCAACGCGGAGAAGGGATACGGCTTCATCGCGGTCGACGGTGGTGCGGATGTTTTCGTCCACTACAGCGCGATCCAGATGGACGGTTACCGCACCCTTGAAGAAGGTCAGCGAGTGGAGTTCGAGATCTCGCAGGGCCAGAAGGGTCCGCAGGCGGACATGGTCAAGCTCGCCGTCTGATCCCGGCGCGATCGGCCACCGACGCACTCAGTTCACGGCTCACGCCGAGGGGTCCGTATCCCGGAGACGGGATACGGGCCCCTTGTGCGTGTCCGGGCGTCACCTCGCGCGTGCGGGCGTGCGGGTGGGGCCTCGGGTGGGGTCTGTAAATGGGCCCGTAGGCGGGGCCTGTGGGTGGGGGCGCTTGCACTCCAGGGGGTCGAGTGCTAATCATTGGCGTTAGCACTCTGCGAGTGAGAGTGACAACTTAAGGACCGGGTCGGTGAGGCCCGAAGAGCCGGTGGGGCAAGGAACCGCACGGCTCTCAGGCCGTCCGTCGCGGGCGCCAGCGCGGTCCGGAGCAATCCACCCCAGTCCGGGAGGACCACTTCACATGGCCAAGATCATCGCGTTCAACGAGGAGGCACGGCGCGGTCTCGAGCGCGGGATGAACCAGCTCGCCGACGCCGTCAAGGTCACCCTTGGCCCCAAGGGTCGCAACGTCGTCCTCGAGAAGAAGTGGGGCGCCCCCACGATCACCAACGATGGTGTGTCCATCGCCAAGGAGATCGAGCTCGAGGACCCGTACGAGAAGATCGGCGCCGAGCTGGTCAAGGAAGTCGCCAAGAAGACGGACGACGTCGCCGGCGACGGTACGACCACCGCGACCGTGCTGGCCCAGGCGCTCGTCCGCGAGGGCCTGCGCAACGTGGCCGCCGGCGCCAACCCGATGGCCCTCAAGCGTGGCATCGAGAAGGCCGTCGAGGCCGTCTCCGGCGCCCTGCTGGAGCAGGCCAAGGACGTGGAGACCAAGGAGCAGATCGCTTCGACCGCCTCCATCTCCGCCGCCGACACCCAGATCGGTGAGCTCATCGCCGAGGCCATGGACAAGGTCGGCAAGGAAGGCGTCATCACCGTCGAGGAGTCCCAGACGTTCGGTCTGGAGCTCGAACTGACGGAGGGCATGCGCTTCGACAAGGGCTACATCTCCGCGTACTTCGCCACCGACATGGAGCGTATGGAGGCGTCCCTGGACGACCCGTACCTCCTGATCGTCAACTCCAAGATCGGCAACGTGAAGGACCTCCTTCCGCTGCTGGAGAAGGTCATGCAGTCGGGCAAGCCGCTGCTGATCATCGCGGAGGACGTCGAGGGCGAGGCGCTGTCGACTCTGGTCGTCAACAAGATCCGTGGCACCTTCAAGTCCGTCGCCGTCAAGGCGCCGGGCTTCGGTGACCGCCGCAAGGCGATGCTCAACGACATCGCCATCCTCACCGGTGGCACGGTCATCTCCGAGGAGGTCGGCCTCAAGCTGGAGAACGCCGGTCTGGACCTGCTGGGCCGCGCCCGCAAGGTCGTCATCACCAAGGACGAGACCACCATCGTCGACGGTGCCGGTGACAGCGACCAGGTCGCCGGCCGGGTCAACCAGATCCGCGCCGAGATCGAGAACAGCGACTCGGACTACGACCGCGAGAAGCTCCAGGAGCGCCTGGCGAAGCTGGCCGGCGGCGTGGCCGTCATCAAGGCCGGTGCCGCGACCGAGGTCGAGCTGAAGGAGCGCAAGCACCGCATCGAGGACGCGGTGCGCAACGCCAAGGCCGCCGTCGAGGAGGGCATCGTCGCCGGTGGTGGCGTGGCTCTGCTCCAGGCCGCTTCGGTCTTCGAGAAGCTTGAGCTCGAGGGCGACGAGGCGACCGGCGCCAACGCGGTCAAGCTCGCGCTGGAGGCTCCGCTCAAGCAGATCGCCGTCAACGGCGGTCTTGAGGGCGGCGTCGTCGTCGAGAAGGTCCGCAACCTGACGGTCGGCCACGGTCTGAACGCCGCGACCGGCGAGTACGTCGACATGATCGCCGAGGGCATCATCGACCCGGCGAAGGTCACGCGGTCCGCGCTCCAGAACGCGGCCTCCATCGCCGCGCTGTTCCTGACCACCGAGGCCGTCATCGCCGACAAGCCGGAGAAGGCCGCCGCGGCTGCTCCGGGCGGTATGCCGGGCGGAGACATGGACTTCTGAGCCTGACGGCTCGGACCCGGTCCTGGTCCAGTACCGAGGGCGGCACCTCTTCCGAGGGGTGCCGCCCTCGGGCGTTTCTCAGGGCACGGTACCTGCGGGTGGTAAGGATCCGCCGGGCTCATGACATATGAGAGGTGTGGAAACCTTTCGGACGACGGGGAGCGACGGGGGCCGTGCGCCCGACGGCGATCGCTCCGAGCGGTTCACGGCCATGTACGTACGCGAGCACCCGCGCGTATCGGCCTATGTCCACCGGCGGCTGGGCGACCGGAGCGCGGCGGAGGAACTGGCCGCGGAGGTCTTCAGGACCGCGTGGGAACGGATGGCCGCGGGCCATGAGACCAGCAGCGGCTGGCTGTTCGTCACCGCGCGCAATCTGCTGGGCAACCACTACCGCAAGAGCGCGCGCCTGACCGAACTCCACCGGCGCATCACCGACGAACTGCACCGCGCGCCCGCGTCCGGGCAGGACACCGCCGTACTGGACACTCTCGACCGGCTCCCGGACCGGCATCGGGATGTGCTGATGCTCAGTTACTGGGACGGGCTGAGCGCCGCCGAGATGAGCGAGGTCCTCGGCTGCGGGGTACCGGCGGTCTGGGTCCGGCTGCAAGTTGGAGGCGATGGCCGACGTGATCGTACGAGGCAGGCTCGGCCCCGGCCGCGAGGAGGAGGCGGGCCCCGACCGCGGCGGAAGCACCTACACGGTCGCGCCGGTGGATGTCACGGCGACGGCCAAGGGCGAAGTGCCCGGAAACCGCCTCCAGTTGTCCTACCTCACCCCGGGCACCGCCGCCGGGACGGCCCCGCTGACCGCCGGGAAGGAGTATGTCTTCCTGCTCACGAAGGACGCCCCGACCACCGGAAACCACTACCTCGTGAGCACCACACAGGGCTGGTACGCGGTGACCGCCGACGTCCGAGCAACACCGGGCCCGGAGAACGACCTCCCGCTGAGCCAGGGGGTACGGAGGGCGCTACGGCTCAGGGAGTGACCTGGTGAACCGGTGACCTGGTGACCTGGGTGACTGGCGTCAGCGGGTGTAGTCCTTGAGCTTCTCGGTCTCCAGGGTGATGCCGACGGGGTCGGGGAGCTTGACCGTGTCTCCGTACGGGTGCGAGGTACGGCTCTGGTACTCGCCCCTCTGCGGGTCGGTGTAAACCACCAGCTTTGCCGGGGTGCCCCGGTTTTGTGGCGGCGGATCGACTGAAGCGCCATACGCGTGTCCTTTCGGTTGGGCGGCGTGTCGTCGCCGCGCGGGCCAGGGCTGCGTGGGCGTGGACCTGGGTGGGTGGGAGTGCGGTCGGGGGCCGTACGGGTGGAGGTGTGCCTCGGCAGGTGCCGCACTCGCCGTCGAGCAGTGCTTCCGGGCGGCCCGGGGCGCCGCACGTCCCGCACTCCAAGATCCGCAGCGCGGGACGTGGCGTACGGATCGGCTCCGGCGGGAGTTTCGAGGTCAGGCGCACCCGGGCGAGGGCCGCCGCGTGGTGGACGACGGCCGGAAGCCCGGCGGTCAGGGCGTACAGCACGTCTCTCTCGTCGGCGCCTCGTTCCAACCAGGCGGCGGCCAGCGGCTCCAGAGCCGCGCAGTCGGCGGCGGACAGCGACATGGCGGGCGCGCTCCGGCCGAGCGCGGCCAGCAGGACGAAGGCACGGGATGGGGCACGGGAGGGAGTACGGGAGGGAGTACGGGCCTGGGCCCGGGCCTGGACGGCGGAGGTCTGGGCGGCCTGGTCTGCGGCCTGGACCGGGTCCGGGGGCGCGGCCGGAGCGTCGTCCGGTACGTCGCCGGAGATGAACGCCGTCCACCACGCATTGTCCCGTGCCGTACGGGAGAACCACGTACGGGTGACCCAACGCGCACTCCCCGACCCGACGAGGTGTTCGCGCCCGCGCCGCAGATGCCCGACGTTCTGGAGGTGGCGCAGCGCCGTACGGAGGGCGCACTGTCCGTACGGAAGCACCTTGGCGAGAGCCTTCACGGAGATGTCCGCGCCCTCGGGCAGCCGGTCGATGAACGCCGCGACGGCGGCTTCACGGCCCGGAAGGCGGGCGAAGTCGTCGGCCGTACGGGCCAGTTGACCGGGAGTCGAACGCTTGCCGTAGCCAGGGTTCGCCATGGGGTGGGAACCGGGCGGCGTTGCGTGCGTCGGGTGCGCGGTGGCATTGAGCTTGGCCTCAGCCATGAGATCGCGAATCCTCAAGTGGTCGATCTTGATCGGTCAGGCCCCCGAAGGTGTTGTCCGCACCCCGGGGGCCGTTCCGTTTTCTGGCACGCTAAAGCGGGTGACGCCGGGCGCCCGGTGTGGGAGGCCTCGGGAGTCGGGCGGGAGTCAGGCGAGGGGGAAGGCCGTTGCGGTGAGGTCTTCGGAGAGAGTCCACAACTTCCGGGCCAGGGTGGGGTTTTGGGCGGTGGCGCTGCGGGAGGCCCGGGTGGGGTGACCGCGTTGTTCGCCGCGGCCGTCGGGGCCGATGTAGGCGGCGCCTTCGAGGTTCTGGGTGGCGGCGAAGAGCGTCGGCAGGGCTCCGGCCGGACCACTCTGCATCACCAGCCGGCCGACGGTCGTGGCGACAAAGGTCATGGCCGGGCCGAGATGACGGTTGAGTCCGGTGGTCGCCGCGCCCGGATGCGCGGCGAGGGCGAGCAGTGGTGAGTGGGCTTCCGTCAGGCGGCGTTGCAGTTCGAGGGTGAAGAGCAGATTGGCGAGCTTCGACTGTCCGTAGGCTGCCGAGGCGCGGTAGCGGCGCCGCCGCCAGTTCGGGTCGTCGAGATCGAGCGTGGCCTTCTTGTGGGCGTTGGACGCGACGGTGACCACGCGGTCGGTGATCCGCGGCAGCAGTAGACAGGTCAGTGCGAAGTGGCCGAGGTGGTTGGTGCCGAAGTGCGTCTCGAAGCCGTCGGCGGTGCGGCCGAGCGGCACATTGGCCACGCCCGCGTTGTTGATCAGGATGTCGACCGGGCGGTCCCAGGAGGCCGCGAAGCGGCGTACCGAGGCGAGGTCCGCGAGGTCGAGCGGCAGCACCTCGATGCTGCCGACTGTCCGGCCGACTGTCCGACCGGCCAGGCTGTCGGTCACGCTCGCGGCGATCTCGCGGGTGCGCTCGGCATTTCGTACGGCCATCACGACATGCGCCCCGGCGGACGCGAGCGCCCGGGTGGCCTCCAGCCCGATGCCGCTGCCCGCGCCGGTGACGATTACGGTGCGTCCGGTCTGAGGCGGCAGGTCTTCGAGGGTCCAGGGAGCGGGAGACGACTTGGGACGGGTGGAGCGGAGTGGACTGGTCATGGTCGCCAAAGTAGTCATTGGATACATTGTAGTCAATGGCAACATTCGGATGAGCGTGTGGATAAGGTGGTCCGATGACCACAGCCCGCCCCTACCACCACGGCGATCTGCGCACCGCCCTGCTGCGGCAGGCCGAACGGACCCTCGCCGAACAAGGTGTCGACGGACTCTCGTTGCGGGAACTCGCCCGTGAGGTGGGCGTGAGCCACGGTGCGCCGCGCCGGCACTTCCCGGACAAGCGGGCGCTGCTGGACGCCCTTGCGGAGGAGGGGTACGAACGGCTGGGGCGCAGGCTCGATGCCGCGCTGAACGACGACGCGCTGGTTGACGAGGGTGATCGCGGTGACCTCGGCGATCACGGCGATCTCGCCGAGCGGCTGGTGGTCTTCGCCCAGGTCTATGTCGAGTTCGCAGTCGAGCATCGCGCGCTGCTGGGTCTGATGCACGGTTCGAAGGAGGGTTCGCGCGGCGACCGGTTGCGGGAGGCGAACGACAGGGCGTTCGCCGCGCCCGTACGGCTTCTCGCGGAGGCGCGCGCCCGGGGCTACATCGATGCCGACACCACGGGCCGGGTCGATATGACGGTACTGGCGGTCTTGCAGGGCCTCGCGGTGCTTGCGGCCACCGGTATGAACGGCGCGAAGCCGCTCGGCGTACTCGTGTCGGAGACGGTGGAGACGCTGCTGGCGGGCCTGCGCCCACGGTGATCCGGGGCTCAAGCCCCCGTGGGTGTCCTTCGGGGGTGTCCTTCGGGCGGTCAGGCGCGGGTGCGGCGGTGGGTGGCTACTCGTTCTCGGGTCGCGCAGCGGCGGGAGCAGTAGCGGCGCGGTAGGCCGCTGCCCTGGTTTACATAGACGTTCCAGCAGGTGGATGACGCGCAGATGCCGCCGGGCGGGCGCTGGCGGTTCCAGAGGAGGACCGTCAGCGCGAGACAGGACGACGCGAGGAACCACTCGCCCCATGGCGCGTCGTCCGTGCTGTCCAGGTGCGGGTGCCAGATGGTGAGGCCGTCGTGCGAGGAGAGCCGCAGAGGCCCGGGGGTCAGACGCAGGAGGTGGTTGAGCGTGGCCGCGGCGGCGTCGACGTCGTCGGCCGCGAAGACCTCGCGCAGCATTTCCGCGACGGCGCGCATCTCGGTGATGTCGTGTGCGGAGAGTTCGACGGGATCGGCCTCACCGTGTTCGCGCAGGACCGCGGCGACCGTGTGCGGTGTCGGATCCTCGGCGCTCAGGGCATTGACGCTCAGGGCGTTGATGAGGGCGGCGGTTCGCTCGGCGGTGGCTGAGGGCTTCGGAGGCTGCGGCTTCGGGGGCGGCACCAGGTGAATGTAACGTATCTGGTCAAGTTTTGAGTTACGTACGTAACGTGCTACGCATGGAAAAGCGTTACGCCGTCGGGGTCGCCGGGGCCGCAGCCGCCCGTACCGGGGACGAGATGTTGGGCCCGGCCCTGTTGCTGGCCGGGCTGGCCGTCACCGGATCGGCGTCCACCGCGACGGCGCTGCTCACGGGAATCACCGTCTCGGCGGCGCTCGGCGGCCCGGTCTTCGGCGTACTGCTCGACAGATCGGCCCGGCCCGGCCGGCTGCTGGCGGTGGCGCTGAGCGCGTACGGCTCGGCCCTCGTCGTCATTCTTCTGAGCCTCGGGCGCGTCCCGGTCGTGGCCACGGTGCTGATCGCGGTGTGCGCGGGACTGCTGGGCCCGACCCTGTCCGGCGGCTGGACCGCGCAACTCCCTTGTGCCGTAAGGCCGGAGGAGCTGCCGCGTGCGACCGCGCTCGACGCGATGACGTTCAACTTCGCGAGCCTGACGGGCCCGGCGCTGGCGGGCACGGTCGCGGGACTGGCCGGCGCGCCGACGGGAGTGTTCGTATCGGCGGCGCTGATCGGCGCGGCGGTGCCGGTGGCGTGGCGGCTGCCGGGAGTACGGGCCGGGGAAGCCCGAAGTTCAGCCGCAGCCCCGCCACCAGGGCCAACGCCCACGCCAACTCCGGCGTCCGTTGTCGTTGATCTTCGTGCCGGGTTCCGGGCCATCGCCCGTACGCCTTCCTTGGCGCGGGCAACCGTAGCGTCCGTCATCTCCTGTGTGGGCCAAGGGATTCTCGTCGCGTGCAGCCCGCTGCTCGGAGAGCGGGCGTTCGGTTCGGCGAACCACGGCGTCGCCCTGCTCTCCGGCGCCGCCGCCTCGGCGCTCCTGGCCAACGCGGTGTTCGCGCGGTATCCCCGGCTGATGCGCCGCCCCGACGCCGTCCTCCCGTACAGCACGATTGTCCTGGCCGTCGCCCTGCTCCTCGCCGTCCTCGCGGTCCTCGCCGCAACCGGCCGACCGGTTCTGCTCGTCGCCGCGCTGTTGATCGCCGGTCTGGGCGAAGGCCCGCAGCTCGCGGCCCTGTTCGCGATACGCCACCGCGAGGCGCCGGAGCGGCTGCGCGGCCAGATCTTCACCACCGGCGCCAGCCTGAAGATCACCGGCTTCGCCCTCGGCGCGGCCCTCACGGCCCCACTGGCCGCCCGCTCCCTCACCACCGCCCTCCTGACCGCCGCCGCCACCCACGTCCTCGCCGCACTGAGCTGCGGCCGGGGCGGCGGCCGGGACCGGCAGGGGCGCCGGGGGGGGGGGGAA
>NZ_FMDK01000492.1 GCF_900091995.1 Streptomyces sp. MnatMP-M17 | reverse complement strand
TGCCCGCCGTGGCGGTGGACCCGGCGGCGATGCCGGGCAGCGGCGCGCGCGTGGTGGCGCGCCCCGCCGAGGAGCCCCTCTCCGGCGACGGTCCCGGCGCTGGGCCCAGCCCTGGTGGGTCCGGCGATTCCACCCAGCAGGTTACGGAGCGGGAGGACACGATTCGTGGGCGCTGACCGCCGTCGGTACGGTCTGGGACGGCTGATGCGCGCGCCGGCCCTGCTGGCGACCGTCGCCGCGCTGCTGGCCGGATGCGCGTCGATCCCGGACAGCGGTGACGTGGAGCCGGTGAAGGCCTCGCCGCCCGGCGAGTCACAGGTGCGCGTGTACGCCGTGCCGCCTCGGGAGAAGGCCGGGCCCGACGAGATCGTCGACGGCTTCCTGGAGGCCATGACCAGTGACGATCCCGACTTCGCGATGGCCAGGAAGTATTTGACGAAAGAGGCGTCCAGGGACTGGAAGCCGGGCGAGAGCACGACCGTACTGCGCGCCGCGCCCGATCCCGCCCCGGTCAAGGAGCCGCCCGCCGGCGCCGGTGACACCGGTCGCACCTATCCGCTGTACGGGGACCGGATCGCCGATGTGGACTCCGCGCACGCCTATCAGCCGGTCGGGCCGACGCCGTACAACGGAACGATCCATCTCGTGCAGGAGAAGACCGGTGCGGACACCAAGGAGTGGCGCATCGACAGCCTGCCGCCGGGACTGGTGCTCGGTGAGTCGGACTTCCAGCGCAACTACCGCTCCATGAACAAGTATTACTTTGCCTCGGGAGAGAACTGGCTGGTCGCGGACCCGGTCTACATCCGGCAGCGAATAGACCCCACGACACGGATGGATCCGGTCACCCAGGCGGTGAAGGTCCTGCTTGACGGACCGACGCACTGGCTGAAGCCGGTGGTCGATTCGCCCTTCCCGGCCGGTACGGCCCTTCAGAAGGGCACCAGATCGCTGGAGTTCGACGACCGGAACGCACTGAAGGTGCCGCTGAACGAGAAGGCGTCCAAGGCGGGACGCAGCCAGTGCCGCAAGATGGCGGCGCAGTTGCTCTTCACGCTGCGGGACCTGACCTCCACGCCGGTCAGTCAGGTCGAGTTGCTGGCGGACGGATCCTCGCTCTGTGTGCTCAGCGGCGACCAGGCCGAGGAGTTCGCGCCCGACCGCACCACAGGGCGTCCCGACAACCCGTACTTCGTGGACAGCGCCGGGCGGTTGTCGACGCTCCACATCGGCGCCGACGAGAGCGTTGACCCGGTGCGTGTCGTCGGGCCGTTCGGCAAGGACGGGCCGAAGCTCGGCTCGGTCGCGGTCGCGCGTGACGAGAAGCACGCGGCGGGCGTCTCGGAGGACGCCAAGTCGCTCCATGTGGCCTCCATACTCTCGGACGGCGAGTTGGGCGATCCGCTCGTGGAGAGCAAGGGCGCACGCCCGCAGGACCGGCTGTCCGCGCCGAGTTGGGACGGACATGGAGATCTCTGGATCGCCGACCGGGATCCCGGGCAGCCGCGTCTGCTGCGGTTCGCGGAGGGCACGGGCGCGCCGCGGCCGGTCACCATCGACGGGCTGGGCGGCGCCCGTATCGAGGCGCTGCGCGTGTCGGCGGACGGTGTGCGGATCGCGATGCTGCTGTCCGAGGACGGGCGGACCACCTTGCGGATCGGGCGGGTGGAGCGAGATGGCTCCGGGCCCGAGTCCGAGGTGTCCGTGAGAGGACTCCAGCCCGTGGCGCCGCAGATGGAGTCGGTGACGGCGGTGTCCTGGGCAGGGCCCAGCCGGCTGGTGGTGGTCGGCAAGGAGTCCGGCGGTGTGGAGCAGGTGCGCTATATCCAGACCGACGGATCGACCTCGGCGGCCGGCGTGCTGCCGGGGCTGTCCCCGGTGACGGCGATCGCGGCGGCCGACGACGACCGGCAGCCGCTGGTGGCCGACACCCAGGAGGCCGGGATCGTGGGGCTGCCCATGGGAGCGAACTGGCAGACGATGGTCGAGAGCGGCTCGTCACCGGTCTATCCCGGCTGACCGTGCCCATGAGGCCCGCCGGGAGCGGGCCGTTGCATACCTCCACGTCGGCGCGTGTGTACGGGCAGTGGCCGCCTCGGCCGGAGCGGATCGCCGCGGCCTCGGGCTTTACCGAAACCAGTTATCCACAAGGGTGGCCGGGCGCCTCCGTCATTGGCACAGTGGGTCCCATGCGGGGGTGGTGGCGCGAGATCACCGGCCTGGTGCTGCCGGTCGCCTGTGGCGGGTGCGGCAGCCCCAGGACGCCGTTGTGCGAGGAGTGCGGACGGGCGCTGTACGGGACGTGGCCGTGCCGGGTGCGGCCGGTTCCCGAGCCGGTGGGACTGCCGGTGGTGCACGCGGCGGCGCCGTACGAGGACGCCGTACGGGCCGTTGTGCTGGCGCACAAGGAGCGGGGCGCGCTCGGGCTGGCCGCACCGCTGGGCCGCGCGTTGGCCGGAGCCGTGCGGGCCGCCGCGCCGTC
>NZ_FMDK01000890.1 GCF_900091995.1 Streptomyces sp. MnatMP-M17 | reverse complement strand
GCGCGGTCCCGGACGATCCGGACGAGGCCGCCGCCGTATGGCGGGCCTGGCTGGCGCACCGAAGACTTCTGCTCCTGCTGGACGACGCCGCCGCCGAGGCCGATGTCCGGCCGCTGCTGCCGGATGCCGGAGCCAGCGCCGCGGTGATCACCGCCCGCTCCCAACTGGGCGGACTCGCACCGGCCCACCGGCTCGCGCTGGCGCCGTTCTCCATGGCCGAGGCCCTCGATCTGCTGGCGGGCATCATCGGGCCCGACCGGCTGCGCGCCGACCTGGGCGCCGCCGAACGCATCGTCGCGGCCACGGGCATGCTGCCGCTCGCCGTCCGGGTGAGCGGACTGAAACTGGCCGTACTGCGCCATCTCCCGCTCGGTGAGTACGCGGCACGGCTGGCCGACGACAGCTCTCTGCTGGACGAACTCACCGCGGGCGACATGGACGTACGCCCTCGGCTGTCGAAGTGCTGGAGCGAGCTGCCCGAGACGAGCAGAACGGTGCTGCGCCGCCTCGGAACTCTTCCGGGGCCAGTCTTCACGCTCCATGAGGCGGCGGCCGTGCTCGCCCGTGGGCAGGACCAGGCCCGCAGGGAGCTGGAGTCCCTGATGGACGCGGGAATGATCGCCCTGCCGGACAGCGAGGTCACCGCGCACGCGGTGCTCTACGAACTCCCGCGTCTGCTGCATGTCTACGCACGGCAACAGTCCCTCACCGATCCGGCCGGCGCCCGTCACGCGATGGCCTGACCGGCGTTCACGCGCCGCCGGCCGGCCGGGATCACGCGTCGGCCGAGGTCGCCGCAAGGTCCCTCGGGCCCGGCGCCGGCCTGCGGATTTACCGATTTCCAGGCGTCCGTGACCGAGGTTTCGAACCCGTCGCCCGGAGACTTTCCGTACACCGCGATCCGCCGTGCACCGCCGGGAGAGCCGTGCACCGCCGAGAGAGGAGGAACCGCCGTGGAGCTCGCCGAGCTGATGAGTCTGCGCCCGCTGCCGGGCGCCGGGCTGCTGCTGAATCTCACGCGCCGCTGCCCGCTGCACTGCGCCCACTGCTCCTCCTCGTCCACCATGGAGTCCGAGGAGCCGGACGGCGGCCGGCTGCTGCGCTTCGTCGGCTCGTTCCGCGCGGACGACCGTCCCGATGTGCTGATGATGTCCGGCGGTGAGCCTCTGCTGCGACCGGATCTGGTGGCGGCACTGGCCGGGCGCGCCCATCGGGCCGGTAGCCGCTGCGCGCTGCTCACCGGCGCGTTCTTCGCGGCGGACACCGACTCCCGGGACACACCGATCCCGGCGAAGATCCTGCGTGCGATCACCGCGGTCGACCACTTCTCCGTGAGCGTCGACGCCTTCCATGAACGGGAGGTGCCGCGCCGGGCCGTCTTCCGTACGGTACGGCGGGGGGTGGGGGGCG
>NZ_FMDK01001118.1 GCF_900091995.1 Streptomyces sp. MnatMP-M17 | reverse complement strand
TGGGCGGCGGATCGCGACCGGCGCGCGGCCGGCAGCAGGACGCCGAGGGCGTCGGCGGCCATCAGCTTCCCGCCGGACGGACCAGGGAGGCCGCGGTCCGCAGCAGGATGCACACGTCCTGCCAGAGCGACCAGTGGTCGATGTAGTGGTTGTCGAACCTGGACCGGTCCTCGATGGAGGTGTCACCGCGCAGCCCGTGCACCTGTGCCAGCCCGGTGATACCGACGGGCATCCGGTGCCGGGCCGCGTAGCCGGGATGGGTCTTGCTGAAGTTGGCGACGAAGAAGGGCCGTTCCGGCCGAGGGCCGACGAGGCTCATGTCACCGCGCAGTACGTTCCAGAGCTGCGGCAGCTCGTCCAGCGACGTACGGCGCAGAAAGCCGCCCACCGGGCTCATCCGCAGGTCGTTGGCGATGTTCCAGCGGGTGGCGGCCTCGTGGTCGTCGGCCGGGCGCAGGGTACGGAACTTCAGCAGCGTGAAGGGCCGCCCGTTCTGGCCGATCCGTTCCTGGCGGAAGAGCACACCAGGACCGTCGCCGAACCGTACGACCAGGGCGCAGATCAGCAGCACCGGCGAGATCGCCAGCAGGACGGGCACCGCGATCGCCACGTCCAGCAGGCGTTTGGCGACCGTGCCGCGGCGGCGCGCGGCCGGCGGCTCCACCCGGCGCCAGGCGAATCCCCACAGATGCCGGCCCATGCCGGGCGCCGGAGCGACGGTGTCCCAGGGGCCCGCGCCGATGAACGAGGTGGCGCAGCCGTACTCGTGGAAGAGCGCGACCAGGGCGGACCGGTCCGTACTCTCGCGCGAGCCGCCGAACCCGGGCCTCGCGAAGGCCTGATCGCGGAATTCGGCGTCGAGATAGTCGCCGGGACCGACGCCCGGACCGGCACCGGGACCGGAGCCCGGGCCCGAACCGGTGTCCCCGTAGCCGGAGTCGATGAACAGCGCTTCCTGGACGCCGTTCTGGATGACGGCCCGGTGGATGCCCTCGGCGGAGGTCAGCACCGGCAGCGCGGGAGCGTCCGTACCACCGCCGCCGCGACCGCCGTTCGGGCCGTCGTCCCGGGTCGGAGCGACGATCCCGACGGGCCGCAGTCCGTACTCGGGATGCTGGACGAGCAGCGCCGTCAGCCGCCGCGCCGCCAGGCCCGTACCGACGACCAGCGCGGACCGCAGCCGGTTGCGCGCCGTCGCGCGTCGGCGTGCGTGAACGAGTGAGCGTCCGCCGCATGTCAGGGCAAGGTGTACGAAGGCTCCGCCGAGCAGCGCCGTGATGCCCAGGGCGCGGGCGGGCAGAAACGCGGCGAGCACGGCCGCGGCGGCGCACCAGGAAGCGGCGATACGAGCGGCCAGCGCGGGCAGTTGGTCGAGCGCCGAGAGGACGACGCCGGGCCGGTAGAGCCCGCCGAGCGCGTTCAGCGCGGTCACCGAGACGACGAGCTGGACGGCGAGGACGGCGTCACGCCGCTCGTCGCCGAGGACGGCGGCGGACAGTACGGCGGCGAGCGCGTCCACCACGAGCAGCGGCAGCGGCCCGGAGCCGGGCGGTCTGCCGGCGGGGCGCCGTGGCGGTGGCGCGACGCGGTCGGAGGTG
>NZ_FMDK01000307.1 GCF_900091995.1 Streptomyces sp. MnatMP-M17 | reverse complement strand
TTTTGAGGCTCGGTTCGCCTCCGGGCGCTTTATGCCACTGTCGACGGTCGACCGTGCTCGACCCCTCGTACCTCGGGGCCTCCGCGCGCTCTCCCCAGGGCGGCCGAGGCAACCCGGCACCCGCGCCGCAGGCGCACTCAGAACCACGACCCCCAGCCGGGAGGCGCAGAGGCGGAACGGGGCCAAACAGGGCAGCATTGGGGGGTGAGTGACGACGTCGCGTATCTTCGCTTCCCGCACCTGCACGACGACTTGCTGTGCTTCGCCGCCGAGGACGACCTCTGGGTCGCTCCCCTCGCACCGGCCGGGCACCGGCCCGAACGCGCCTGGCGCGTGACCGTCGACCGCACCAGAGTCGGTCATCCCCGCTTCTCGCCCGACGGCCGCCGCATCGCCTACACGACCTGGCGCAGCCTCGACCCGGAGATATATCTCGCCCCGGTGGACGGCGGTCCGGCCCGCCGGCTCACCTACTGGGGCGCCACAGACACCCGCGTCTGCGGCTGGACGCCTCCCGACGACGACGGCGACTCGCAGATCCTCGCCGTCTCCTCGCACGGCCAGCCGTTCTCGTACTTCGCCTGGGCCTACGGCCTCCCCACCGACGGCTCTCCCGGCGGCGCGCTGCCCTGGGGCCCGGTCAACGACATCGCCGTCGCGGACATCGACGGCGAGCACCGTACGCTCCTGCTCACCGGCAAGCCACCGCACGAGCCGGCCGCCTGGAAGCGGTACCGCGGCGGCGCAATGGGCCGGCTCTGGCTGCACGGCAAGCGGCTGCTCGCGGATCTCCGAGGCCATCTCGACTGCCCGATGTTCGTCGGCGGACGGGTCGCGTTCCTCTCCGACCACGAGGGCGTCGGCAATCTCTACTCCTGCCGTCCCGACGGCACCGATCTGCTCCGCCACACCGATCACGACGCCTTCTACGCACGTCACGCGTCGTCCGACGGCCACCGGGTGGTCTACCAGTGCGCGGGCGATCTCTGGCTGGTCGACTCGCTGACCGCCGACTCGGTGCCGCGCAAGCTGGACGTACGGCTCGGCGGGCAGCGCGCGGGACGCCGGGGCTATCAGGTCCCGGCGGCCAGCCATGTGAACGGGATATCCGTGGACACGACGGGCCGGGCGAGCGCCGTCTCCGTACGCGGCAGCCTGTACTGGCTCACCCACCGCGACGGCCCGGCCCGTACGATCGCCGACACCCATGGCGTACGCGTCAGATTCCCCGAGATGCTCGGCAGCGGCGGCCAGGTCGCGTACATCACCGATGCGGACGGCGAGGACGCCATAGAGATCGCGTATCTGCCGCGCGCGAGCGGCGACCGGCCGCCACGCCGGCTGGCGTCCGGACAACTCGGCCGCGTGCTGGAGATGGTCGCCGACCCGGAGGGCGGGCGGATAGCGATCGCCTCCCACGACGGGAGGCTGCTGCTCGTAGACGTCACGGAGGAAGAGGAGGAGCCACCCGAGGGGACTCCCGCCCAGGACCACGACGCCGAGTCGACACCGGAACCCGCGGAGAACACCGCCCCGGCACCCACCCCGGACTCGGCACCCACACCCACACCCGCAGCGGAATCCCCCCGCGTCACCGAGCTCATCCACTCCGTCAACGGCCCCGTCGCCGATCTCGCCTTCTCGCCCGACGGCGACTGGCTCACCTGGTCCCATCCCGGCATCGGCCGCTCCCTGCGCCAGATCAAGCTGGCCAAGATCGCCGGGAGTTTCGCCCGTACGATCGTGGATGTCACCAACGGCCGCTTCGAGGACGAGAATCCGGTCTTCACCAGCGACGGACGCTATCTCGCCTTCCTGTCCTGGCGCGGCTTCGACCCGGTGTACGACGTGCACACCGGCGACCTCTCCTTCCCGCTCGGCTGCCGCCCTTATCTCGTACCGCTCTCCTCCGCGACTCCGTCGCCCTTCGCACTGTCACCGGAGGGCCGCCCGGCCGCCGGCGGGCTCGATCCGGCGGACGGCGAGTCCGGCGACGGTACGGTCACGGTCGAGGTCGAGGGCCTGGCGGACCGGGTCACACCGTTCCCGGTCACCGCGTCCAAGTACTCGGCGCTGCACCCGGTCAGCGGCGGCGGGCTGGTCTGGCTGCGCTGGCCGATCTCGGGCGCGCTCGGTGAGACCTTCGCCAATCCCGCGGACATGTCGGGCCGTCCCACCCTGGAACACTTCGACATCGTCAAGGCCCGTAAGAGCGAACTCGTAGGCCATCTGGACTGGTTCGCCGTCAGCGGTGACGGCACCAGGCTGGTGGTCGTGGACGAGGGCGAGCTACGGGCCGTACCCGCCACCGAGCCCGGCGACAGCGACTCGACGGTCTTTCTCGATCTGCGCCGGATCCTGCACGACGTCGATCCCGGCGCGGAGTGGCGCCAGGCGTTCGACGAGGCGGGTCGGATCATCCGCGCGTACTTCTGGGAGCCGGAGATGTGCGGTATCGACTGGGACGGTGTCCTCGCCCAGTACCGGCCGCTGGTCGAACGGGTCGCCTCTCCCGACGAGTTCGCGGATCTGCTCCGCGAGGTCCTCGGCGAGCTGGGCACCTCCCACGCGTATGTCACGCCCGCCCGCCGCAACGAGGGCCCGCCGCATTACCAGCGCCCGATCGGACTGCTCGGCGCCAATCTGGTGTGCCGGGACGGCGCCTGGGTGGTCAAGCGGATCCTGCCGGGCGACTCCTCCGACTCCAAGGCCCGCTCGCCGCTCGCCGGTACGGGTATCCGCGCCGGCGCGGTCCTCACCCATGTCGACGGCCGGCCCGTCGATCCGGTGGCGGGTCCCTATCCGCTGCTCGCCGCCGCCGGAGGCACCACCGTCGAGCTGACCTTCCAGCCCGCCGGGCGCAAGGGCCCATCCCGCCGCGTGGCGGTCGTACCGCTCATCGACGAACGCCCGCTGCGCTACCAGGACTGGGTGGCCAAACGCCGTGCGGTGGTACGGGAGATCAGCGGCGGCAAGTGCGGCTATCTGCATATCCCCGACATGGGCGGCTCGGGCTGGGCGCAGTTCAACCGCGATCTGCGTCTTGAGGTCTCACGGCCCGCGCTGATCGTGGACGTACGGGGCAACGCGGGCGGCCATATCAGCGAGCTGGTGGTGGAGAAGCTCAGCCGCAAGATCATCGGCTGGGATCTGACACGCGACGCCCAGCCCGTCTCGTACGCCTCCAACGCGCCGCGCGGCCCGGTCGTCGCGCTCGCCGACGAGGCGACCTCCTCAGACGGCGACATGATCACCGCCGCCTTCCGGCTGCTGAATCTGGGCCCGGTGGTGGGCCAGCGGACCTGGGGCGGAGTGGTCGGCATCACGGGACGCCACCGCCTCGCCGACGGCACGGTGATCACGGTGCCGATGAACGCGGCCTGGTTCGACGCGTACGGCTGGTCCGTCGAGAACCACGGTGTGGAGCCCGACATCGAGGCGCTGCGCACGCCTCTCGACTGGGCGGAGGGCCGGCACGCCCAGCTCGACGACGCGGTGTGGGTGGCGCTGGATCTGCTGGCGGGACATCCGGCCTCGGCACCGCCGGGATACGGAGCCGTGCCCGATCTGCGCCGCCCTCCGCTGCCACCGCGCAGGACCGGCTGACCGCCGCCCGAGGAACGGCGGGAGCACAGAAGCGGGAACACAGAGCCCGAGGAACAGCGGGCGCACAGACAGGAGGCGCACCCGGTGAACCGGATGCGCCTCTTGTCAGGCCCTCAGGCCCTCAGGCCAATCGCTCAGGCGTCGAAGCGGTCGTGGTCGTCGACGTCGTCGTGCGCGTCCTGCGCCCTGCGGGGCGGCTGGTTGTCGCGGTCCTGGACACGGTCATTGCCCTGCGGGTTGCGCTGGCCCGACTGACCGTGCTGGCCCGGCTGGCCCGGCTGCTGCCCGTGCCGGTTCCCCTGACCCTGGCCCTGGCCCTGCTGGCCCTGACGGCCCTGCTGTGAACGCGCCGACTGGTCGTCCCGCTGGTTGTCGCCCATCTGCGCCTTCGCCCGGTCTCCGAGCTCTTGCGCCTTGTCCTTGAACTGGTCGGAAATACCCATGGAATTTCAACTCCTGGTAGAGGTGGGGGGTGTGGGGTGGGGCCTCGACCAGACTTACATGCCACGACATTCCGCGCATTTCGATCAGTCACGCTGTGTGCGCCCACGCTCGACGGCCGTGCCGCCCGCACCCACAAGTCCCTTGCGCACCGCGGCCATACGAGGTTCGAAGCGCCTCGTCTCCCGCGCGCCGACCGCCGCGACAAGGCCCGGCAGACAGCCCCGTACCGACTGCGGGTCGGCGCCGCGCACCATGTCGGTGTCCGTCCAGGACAGACAGCCGACACCGCGCCCCGCGCCGGTGACCACCGCGACCTGCCCTTCGAGGTCCCGGCCCCGGCTCATGCGGCGTCCTCTCCCGTGGGGACATTCGTGCCGACGTAGGTGGCGGCCAGCTCGCGGATCCTGGCCGTGACGGCCTCCGGCGCCTCCACCGGTGTCATATGTCCGGTCCCGGTCAGCTCGGTCAGACCGAGGCAGTCGGGCAGCGCGGCGGCCAGCACCCGTGACCGGACCGGCGGAGTCAGCCGGTCCGCGGTGCCCACCAGTACGGCGGTGGGCACCGTCAACTCCCTTACGTCCGCGTCGAGATCGAGCTCGCCAAGGACCCGCGACCAGGCCACCCGGGAGACTCGCGGACAGGCATGCACGATCCTCGCGCACCGCGTGATCCGCTCGGGCGCGGCTCCCGGGCCCATCGTCCCGTAGCGCAGGATCCGCTTGGACAGCGGTGTGACGGGGCCCAGCGGCGCGCGGGCGCCGAGGACGAGCCGGGTGAGCCTCGTCCGTACGCGCCCGGCGCGCATCGGCACCACCAGCGCCTCGGCGACCAGCCGCGAACTGCCCGTGCTGCACAGCAGCGCGGCGGCGGCGTGCTCCCGGAAGAGGGGCCTGCGCGCGGCGGCCATCAGCGTCATCCCGCCCATCGAGTGCCCGGCGAACACGGCCTGTTCGCCCGGCGCCAGCGTGGCGGCGAGCACCGCCTCCAGATCGTCGGCGAGCGCCTCGGTGGAGTATCCGCTCCGGCCCGGCAGCGGCGTACGGCCGTGTCCGCGCTGGTCGTAGGCGATCACCCGGTGGTCGGCGGAGAGGTTCTCGATCTGCGCGGCCCAGAAGCGGATGGAGCAGGTCCAGCCATGGGCCAGTACGACGGCGGGCCGGCCCTCGGCGCCGAACACCTCGGCATGGACCCGGGATCCGTCGGCGGAGACGGCGGTCACCTCGGCCGCGCTCATCGGACGGCCTCCCGCGCGCCGGTCCCGCCGGTGCGCGCCGCGACGTCCGTATGCGGTCCCGCGGCGCGGATCACCTCGTACTCCGAGAGATCGACGCGGCGCGTGGCCCTGCGGAACTCCGCTGTCGTACCGGGCCAGATGGTGGTGTTGCGGCCGTTGGCGTCCAGATACCAGCTCGTGCAGCCACCGGTGTTCCACACGGTCCGCCGCAGCCGCTCCTGCACCCGGTGGTTCCAGGCGCGTACGGCCGCGGGCCTGGGCGCCAGCGCCGCGCGCCCGCCGACGGCGCCGAGGCCGTCGAGCTGCCGCAGATAGTCGGCCATATAGGTGAGCTGGGCCTCGATCATCAGAATCATCGAGGAGTTCCCGAGACCGGTGTTGGGGCCGATGATCGTCATCCAGTTGGGAAAGCCGGCCGCGGTCGCGCCGCGCAGCGACTCCATACCGTCCCGCCAGCTCTCGGCGAGCGTGCGCCCGTCGGCGCCGACGACTCGCTCGGCGATCGGCATGTCCGTCACATGGAAGCCGGTCCCGAAGATGATCGCGTCCGCCTCGCACTCCGTACCGTCCGCGGCGACCAGCGTCGAGCCGCGCACCTCGGCGAGGCCCGAGGTGACCACCTCGACATTGGGCTGCGCGAGCGCCGGATAGTAGGTGCTGGAGAGCAGGATGCGCTTGCATCCGATGCGGTACGAGGGCGTCAACGCGGCCCGTAGCGCGGGATCCTTGATGGCCTTCGCGATATTGGCCTTGGCGAGGGCCTCGACGAGCCCGAGTTCATTCGGCCGCTTGGTGAAGGCCTGGACCTGCAACTCCCTGATGCCCCAGAGCAGTTTGCGCCGTACGGTGCCGGTGAAGGGCAGTGCCCGGTGCAGTCGGCGCTCGGCCGTGGATATCGCGCGGTCGGCGCGCGGCATCACCCAGGGCGGCGTCCGCTGAAAGAGCGTCAGCCTGCCGGCGTCGGGCTGGATCGCGGGAACGATCTGGATCGCGGAGGCACCGGTGCCGATCACGGCGACACGCTTGCCGCGCAGTTCGTAGTCGTGGTCCCAGCGCGCCGAGTGGAAGACCTGGCCCGGGAATCCGGCGAGTCCGGGAATCTCCGGGATCCTGGGATCCGACAGCGGCCCGGTGGCGGAGACCACCACCTCCGCGGTGAACGTTCCCCGCGAGGTCTCCAACTCCCAGTGCAGGGCGTCGTTGTCCCAGCGCATCAGCCGGACCTCGTGGTGCAGCCGCAGATGCGGACGCAGTCCGAAGGCGTCGGCGATCCGCTCCAGATAGGCCCTTATGTGCCGCTGCCCGGAGAAGACGCGCGGCCAGTCGGGATTGGGCGCGAACGAGAACGAGTAGAGGTGCGACGGCACATCGCACGCGCATCCCGGATAGCTGTTGTCCCGCCACGTCCCACCGACCGAGCCCGCCCGCTCGAGTACGACGAAGTCGGTTATCCCTTCTCTGCGCAGCCGGACCGCCGCCCCGAGGCCACCGAATCCGGATCCGACCACCGCCACGCGTACGTGCTGGCCCATACCGCCTCCTGCCGCCGGACATTCACGAACCACGCCAGCGATCACTGGCGCAATTCGGAGCGTAGAGGAGCTCCGTACTCATGGGTAGGGGGCCGACGGAAACAAGTTACCGGCGGTACGACATAAGCTGCCCGGTATGGAGTACCGCATGGAGGAGCTGGCACGTGAGGCGGGCATCACCGTCCGCACCGTGCGCTTCTACCGTGAACGCGGACTGATACAGCCACCGCGCCGCGAGGGCAGGATCGCCTGGTACGACGACCACCATCTGGCCCGGCTCCGTACGATCGCGGCCCTGCTGGAGCGCGGCCACACCCTGAACGGCATCGCCGACCTGGCCACCGCCTTCGAGAGCGGACGCGATGTCGGCGAGGTTCTGGGGCTTGGCGAACCCACCGAGGAGACTCCGGTCCGGCTCTCACCCGAGGAACTCGCGGACTACTTCGGAGGCGAGGCCACCGCCGAGAATCTCGCCGCCTCACTCGCCCTCGGCTATCTGGCCACCGACGGCGACGAGATCGTCCACATCAGCCGCAGACTGCTGGAAGTCTCCGCGGCCCTGGTCCGTGAGGGAGTGCCGCTCGCCGTGATCCTGGAGACCGCCCGCGAGGTCCGCGCCCACGCGGACGCCCTGGCGGAACTCTTCAGCGCGGTCCTCACCACCCGCACCACCGCCGCGGACTCCGCCAAACTCCGCCCGCTGGCCAAGAGCATCGTCGAGGCGGAGTTCTCGATGGCCCTGGACCGCCGGCTGCGCGCCGACGCCGCCGGAACTCAGCGCTCGTAGACCACCGTCACCGGCGCGTGATCGCTCCACCGCTCCTCGTGCGCCGCCGCGCGCTCCACCCAGCCCTTGACGGCCCGCCCGGCCAGCCCGGGCGTGGCGACCTGCAAGTCGATACGCCAGCCCGAGTCGTTGTCGAAGGCACGGCCGCGGTAGGACCACCAGGTGTACGGTCCCTCCTGGCCGGGATGCAGGGCGCGCATCACATCCGTATAGCCGGTCTCCTCGTACAGCCGGGTCAGCCAGCCGCGCTCCTCGGGCAGGAATCCGGAGGACTTCCTGTTGGCGCGCCAGTTCTTGAGGTCGGCCTCCTGGTGGGCGATGTTCCAGTCGCCGCAGACCAGCACCTCACGGCCGTCGGCGGCGGCGCGCTTCCTCAGCTCCGCCAGATACGGCAGGAACTCGTCCATGAACCGGACCTTCTCGTCCTGCCGCTCGGTGCCCACCTCGCCCGACGGCAGATAGAGGCTGGCCACCGTGGCACCAGGCAGTTCGATCTCGGCGTACCGCCCGCTCGTGTCGAACTCGGCGCTGCCGAATCCGGTCCGCGTACGCTCCGGCTCCCGGCGCGAGAGGAGCGAGACACCCGCGCGGCCCTTGGCCGCCGCCGGAGCGTGCAGGACGTGCCAGCCCTCCGGCTCCCGGACGCCCTCGGGCAACTGGCCCGGCTCGGCCCGTACCTCCTGGAGGCAGACCACATCGGCGGAGGTCTCCGCCAGCCACTCCACGAAACCCTTCTTGGCGGCGGCGCGGAGGCCATTCACATTCACGGATG
>NZ_FMDK01000047.1 GCF_900091995.1 Streptomyces sp. MnatMP-M17 | reverse complement strand
TGCGGTTGGGGTCCAGGGGCGTGCCCCTGGTTTCGGGGAGGGGCGGGGTGGGGGAGGAGGCCCGCACCCCGCCGACGGTCAGGACTTGCGGAGGTGGAAGGTGAGTTCCAGGGACTCGTCCGTGAACGGAGGGCCGTAGGAGGCGTCCGGGGTGCCGGGAGTGAAGGACGTGGCCAGGACCTCGTCCGAGATCAGGGGAGTGTGGGCGGTGAGGGCCTCCGTGGTGGACAGGGACGTGGCCGTCCAGCGGACGGCGATGCGGTCCGCGACGTCCAGGCCGCTGTTCTTGCGTGCCTCCTGGATCAGCCGGATCGCGTCACGCGCCAGGCCCGCGAGCCGTAGCTCCGGAGTGATCTCCAGGTCCAGCGCGACCGTCGCGCCCGAGTCGGAGGCGACCGACCAGCCCTCGCGCGGAGTCTCCGTGATGATGACCTCCTCCGGCGAGAGGGAGACCGGAGCGCCGTCGACCGTCACCGTCGCGTCGCCCTCGCGCAGGGCCAGCGACAGCGCCGCCGCGTCCGTGTCCGCGATCGCCTTCGCCACCGCCTGGACGCCCTTGCCGAAACGCTTGCCCAGTGCCCGGAAGTTGGCCTTCGCCGTCGTGTCGACCAGCGAGCCGCCCACCTCGGAGAGCGTCGCCAGCGAGGAGACATTGAGCTCCTCCGTGATCTGGGCCCGCAGTTCGGGAGAGAGCGTCTCGAAGCCCGCCGCCGCGATCAGCGCGCGCGAGAGCGGCTGGCGTGTCTTCACGCCGGACTCCGCGCGCGTCGCCCGGCCCAGCTCCACCAGCCTGCGCACCAGCGCCATCTGCTGCGAGAGCGCAGGGTCGACCGCGGCGAGATCGGGCTCCGGCCAGCTCGCGAGATGCACCGACTCCACCGAGTCCGGAGTCACCGGCACGACCATGTCCTGCCAGACCCGCTCGGTGATGAACGGCGTCAGTGGCGCCATCAGCCGCGTGACCGTCTCCACCACGTCGTGCAGTGTGCGCAGCGCCGCCTTGTCGCCCTGCCAGAAGCGGCGGCGCGAGCGGCGGACGTACCAGTTGGAGAGATCGTCCACGAACGCCGAGAGCAGCTTGCCGGTGCGCTGGGTGTCGTATGCCTCCATGGCCTGGGTGGTCTGGTCGACCAGCGCGTGCAGCTCGCTCAGAAGCCAGCGGTCCAGCAGCGGCCGGTCGGCCGGCGCCGGGTCGGCCTCGCTGGGCGCCCATCCCGACGTACGGGCGTACAGGGCCTGGAAGGCCACGGTGTTCCAGTACGTCAGCAGCGTCTTGCGCACGACCTCCTGGATCGTGCCGTGCCCCACCCGCCGCGCCGCCCACGGCGAGCCGCCGGCCGCCATGAACCAGCGGACCGCGTCCGCGCCGTGCTGGTCCATCAGCGGAATCGGCTGGAGGATGTTGCCCAGGTGCTTGGACATCTTCCGGCCGTCCTCGGCGAGGATATGGCCGAGGCAGACGACGTTCTCGTACGACGACTTGTCGAACACCAGCGTGCCGACGGCCATCAGCGTGTAGAACCAGCCGCGCGTCTGGTCGATCGCCTCCGAGATGAACTGCGCCGGGTAGCGCTGCTCGAAGAGATCCTTGTTCTTGTACGGGTAGCCCCACTGCGCGAACGGCATCGAGCCCGAGTCGTACCAGGCGTCGATGACCTCGGGGACCCGGACGGCCTCCAGCGCGCAGCCCTCGGCGGGACAGGTGAAGGTGACGGCGTCGATGAAGGGACGGTGCGGATCCAGCCCCGACTGGTCGCTGCCCGTCAGCTCCGTCAGCTCGGTGCGTGAACCCACACAGGTGAGGTGGTTCTCCGCGCAGCGCCAGATGGGCAGCGGTGTGCCCCAGTAGCGGTTCCGGGAGAGCGCCCAGTCGACATTGTTGTTCAGCCAGTCGCCGTACCGGCCGTGCTTGACCGAGTCCGGGAACCAGTTGGTCTTCTCGTTCTCGTCGAGCAGCCGGTCCTTGATCGCGGTTGTACGGATGTACCAGGACGGCTGCGCGTAGTAGAGGAGCGCGGTGTGGCAACGCCAGCAGTGCGGATAGCTGTGCTCGTACGGCACATGCCGGAACAGCAGCCCGCGCTCGCGCAGATCCTCGGTGAGCGCCTCGTCGGCCTTCTTGAAGAAGACACCGCCGACCAGCGGCAGGTCCTCCTCGAAGGTGCCGTCGGGACGCACCGGGTTGACGACGGGAAGGCCGTACGCGCGGCAGACCTTCAGGTCGTCCTCACCGAAGGCCGGGGACTGGTGGACCAGACCGGTGCCGTCCTCCGTCGTGACGTACTCGGCGTTGACGACGTAATGCGCCTCGGTCCCGTCCGGGAAGTCGATCAGCGTGAAGGGACGGTCGTACGTCCAGCGCTCCATCTCGCGGCCGGTGAAGGACTCACCGGTGGGCTCCCAGCCCTCGCCCAGCGCCTTCGCCAGCAGTGGCCGGGCCACGACGAGCTTCTCCTCGCCGTTTGTCGCGACCACATAGGTGACCTCGGGATGCGCGGCCACGGCGGTGTTCGAGACCAGGGTCCACGGTGTGGTCGTCCAGACCAGCAGTGACGCCTCGCCCGCGAGCGGTCCCGAGGTGAGGGGGAAGCGGACGAAGACCGAGGGATCGACGATCGTCTCGTATCCCTGCGCCAGCTCGTGGTCGGAGAGACCGGTCTGGTCGCGCGGGCACCAGGGCGCCACCCGGTAGTCCTGGACCAGCAGGCCCTTGTCGAAGATCTCCTTCAGCGACCACCAGACGGAGTCGATGTACTCCGGGTCCATCGTGCGGTACGCGTCGTCCAGATCGACCCAGTACCCCATGCGCGTGGTCAGCTCGGTGAAGGCGTCGGTGTGCCGGGTCACGGACTCACGGCACCTGGCGTTGAACTCGGCGATGCCGTACGCCTCGATGTCCTTCTTGCCGTTGAAGCCCAGCTCCTTCTCCACCGCCAGCTCCACGGGCAGACCGTGGCAGTCCCAGCCGGCCTTGCGGGCGACGTGGTAGCCGCGCATGGTGCGGAAGCGCGGGAAGACGTCCTTGAAGACGCGGGCCTCGATGTGGTGCGCGCCCGGCATACCGTTGGCGGTCGGCGGGCCCTCGTAGAAGACCCACTCGGGACGGCCCTCGGAGCGTTCGAGGCTCTTGTCGAAGACCTTGCTCTCACGCCAGAAATCGAGCACGGCGTGCTCCAGCGCGGGCAGGTCGACCTGGGCGGGGACCTGTCGGTACTGCGGTGGCGTCACTGGTGTCATGGGGCGCTTCCTCCGGCGGAACTGCGACATCTCCGTCGGAGGGACGAGAGCCTGCGCTCCCGCGGTACCACCCTCCTTGGCCCCGGGCGCGCTCCGCCCGCGGCCCCCTCATTGGGGTCGCGCTGCCGGTTCTACTCGCCCTGGGTCCAAAGATCCGACCAGGGCTTTCTTCCGGCGGCTCCGGGGTGATGCTTCACATCGCGCTCTGCCCCCGGGCTCGCACCGTCCCCGGGTCGCTCATGGCCGCGTACGACGCTACTCGTCCCCATCCACGCCTTTCGCTGGAGCCAAGTGTACGGGGCGGCGGATGGCGCGGCCGACCGGTTTTGGCCGGAGGTGCCGTACGGCCGAACGTATGACCCGAATGGTTATACCGGCCCTTTCGGACTTTGTGGCCGGCCGGCGGCGGATTACCGGGCGGCGAGCTGGGCACAACGGATGGAGGCTCGTCTTGTCACGCCATGGGGAGGGCCGGACCGGCGGCGTGCCCCGTTGCCGCGGGGCTGGTGTCGATTTATCGTCCCAGCACGATTCGCGAGCAAGATCACAATATGTGAAGGGGCCGCGGCCATGGTGGCGAAGAAGACCGCCGCGAAGAAGTCGGCCACGGCCAAGCGGGCGCCGGCGAAGAAGGCGCCGGCGAAGAAGTCCACCACCGCGAAGACCACCCCGAACAGCACAGCCGAGAAGACCACCGCGAAGAAGACCTCCATGAGGAAGACCGCAACGAAGAAGCCGGCGGCGAAGAAGGCCCCGGCGAAGAAGGCACCGGCCGGGAAGGCACCGGCCCAGAAGGCCGTCGCGGAGAAGTCGGCCGCGGAGAAGGCGGAGAAGCCGGTCGCACAGAAGACGGCCGGGCGGAAGACGGCCACGAAGAAGGCAGCGAAAAAGGCGCCGGTGACCAAGGCACCTGCGAAGAAGGCCGCGTCCGCGGCCAAGGGGGCGGCCAAGGCCGCGGAACAGACGGGAGCCAAAACGGTGGGAGCCAAGAAGACTGCGGGTGGCAGGAGCACGGCGGCCGGCGAGCCCGCCTCGGTGGTCGCGACAGCGGTCTCCACGGCGAGCGCCGCCGCGACACCTCCCGGGGAGCTGGCCGTACGGCCGGGCGAGGATCCCTGGACCGAGGAGGAGGTCGCCGCGGCCCGGGACGAGCTGGAGGGCGAGATCGCGCGGCTGACCGCCGAGATCACCTCGTCCGAGACCGCCCTCGTCGGGCTGATGCGGGACTCCGGTGACGGCGCCGGTGACGACGACGCGGACACCGGCACCAAGAACATCACGCGCGAGCACGAGATGGCGCTCGCCGCCAACGCCCGCGAGATGCTGGAGCAGACCGAGCGCGCGCTCCAGCGGCTGGACTCCGGCACCTACGGTCTCTGCGAGATCTGCGGCAGGCCGATCGGCAAGGCCCGGATGCAGGCGTTCCCGCGGGCCACGCTGTGCGTGGAGGACAAGCAAAAGCAGGAACGTCGAGGCTGAACGCGTACAGGTGTGCCGTACGCTCGTCCTCAGTCAGGCGTCTAGGTTGAGGGACTCACGTGGCAGAGGCGGAGCGCGTTATCGGTACGCCGGATGTTCCGGATGTTGACGACGAGACTGCGGCTTCCGCCGAGCAGTCCAAGGGGAAGCCCGAGCAGCCCCCCGAGCAGTCCAAAGGGAAGCGCAAGATCGCCGCGCTCTTCATCGTCGCCGTCCTGGCCTACCTGCTCGACCTCGGTTCCAAGATGCTCGTGGTGGCCAAGCTGGAGCACCACGAGCCGATCGAGGTCATCGGTGATCTGCTGAAGTTCGAGGCGATCAGGAATCCCGGCGCCGCGTTCGGCGTCGGTGAGGCGTTCACGGTGATCTTCACGATCATCGCGGCGACCGTGATCGTGGTGATCGCCCGGCTGGCGCGCAAGCTCTACAGCCTGCCCTGGGCGATCGCGCTCGGACTGCTGCTCGGCGGCGCGCTCGGCAATCTCACCGACCGGATCTTCCGCTCGCCGGGCGTCTTCCAGGGCGCGGTGGTGGACTTCATCGCTCCGGCACACTTCGCGGTCTTCAATCTCGCCGACTCGGCGATCGTCTGCGGCGGAATCCTGATCGTGCTGCTGTCGTTCCGGGGCCTCGACCCGGACGGGACTGTCCACAAGGACTGACCGGGGCCGACCACGGCCGTCCGGGATCTGCCCAGACTTATCCACAAGCGGTCAGGGTTATCCACAGGCGGGACGGTCGCCAGGCCCGACAAGGCATACTCGACGCGTGAGCTTTCCCGAGATCAGAACGCTGCCCGTACCCGATGGCCTGGAGGGCGAGCGAGTCGACGCCGCCATAGCCCGTATGTTCGGGTTCTCCCGTACGAAGGCGGCGGAGCTGGCCGCCTCCGGGAAGGTCCAGGTCGACGGCTCCGTCGTCGGGAAGTCCGAGCGGGTCAACGGCGGCGCCTGGCTCGAAGTGGAGATGCCTCAGGCGGCGGCGCCCGTGGAGATCGTGGCGGAGCCCGTCGAGGGCATGGAGATCGTGCATGACGACGACGACATCGTCGTGATCGTCAAGCCCGTCGGCGTGGCCGCGCATCCGAGCCCGGGCTGGACCGGTACGACGGTCATCGGCGGTCTCGCCGCGGCCGGCTACCGGATCTCGACCTCGGGTGCCGCCGAGCGGCAGGGCATCGTGCACCGGCTCGATGTCGGGACCTCGGGGCTGATGGTCGTGGCCAAGTCGGAGCGGGCGTACACCCTGCTCAAGGCGCAGTTCCGGGACCGGGTCGTGGACAAGCGCTACCACGCGCTGGTGCAAGGGCACCCGGACCCGATGAGCGGGACCATCGACGCTCCGATCGGGCGCCATCCGCAGCACGACTACAAGTGGGCGGTGACCGCGGAGGGCAAGCCGTCGGTCACGCACTACGACCTGATCGAGGCCTTCCGGTCGGCGTCCCTGCTGGACATCAAGCTGGAGACGGGCCGTACGCACCAGATCCGGGTGCATATGGCGGCCCACCGCCATCCCTGTGTGGGCGATCTGACCTATGGCGCCGATCCGACGCTGGCCAAGCGGCTCGGGCTGACCCGGCAGTGGCTGCACGCGGTGCGGCTGGGCTTCGAGCATCCGTCGGACGGGCAGTGGGTGGAGTTCTCCAGCACCTACCCGGAGGATCTTCAGCAGGCACTGGACCGGGTCAGGGCGGAGAGCAACGTATGAGCGGGGCCGAGGCAGGCGGAGACACCGGCTTTGTGATCCGGCTCGCGACGGATCCCGCGGACATCGAGGCGTGCTTCGCGGTCCGCAAGGAGGTCTTCGTCGTCGAGCAGCGCGTCGCCGAGGACATCGAGTACGACGGCCGTGACGACCAGGCGCTCCAGGTGCTCGCCATCCGCGACGACGGAGTGCCGCTGGGCACCGGACGGCTGCTGTACGGGCCCGGCGCCGCCGACCGGACCGGCGGAGACCCGGCCGTGGGCTCGCTGGGACGGCTGGCGGTCACCGCGGCGGCCCGTGGCCGGGGCATCGGCGCCGCGCTGGTGCGGGCCATCGAGGACGCGGCGCGTGAGCGCGGTCTCACGGTGGTGGATCTGCACGCGCAGTCGCACGCACTGGGCTTCTACGAGCGGCTCGGATACGAGGCGTACGGGCCCGAGTTCCTGGACGCGGACATTCCGCACCGGTCGATGCGCCGTACGATCCGCAGCGGCGCCACGGCGGCCTGACCGCGGCGGCGCCGCGACCGTACAGCGGCGCGTGACAGGCTTGAGGTCCCTGATCACCGATGGCCGCCATCGGGCTCGCGACCACCGGAGGGCGCACTGTGGACCAACTGGCGCTGCTGCTCGTGCTGTTGCTCGGCGCGGTGGTCACGGTGCCGCTCGGCGAACGGCTCAGGCTGCCCGCGCCGGTGCTGATGACGCTCGTCGGGATCGCTCTGGCGCTGCTGCCGTTCGTACCGAACGTCCAGGTGCCGCCGGACTTCATCCTGCCGCTGCTGCTGCCTCCTCTGCTCTACGCCGCCGTACAGCGCACCTCCTGGCGGCAGTTCGCCGCCAACAAGCGTCCCATCTTCCTGCTCGCGGTCGCGCTGGTCTTTGTGACGACCGCGGCGGTGGCGGTCGTCGCCAACTCCGTCGTGCCCGGCCTACCGGTCGCCGCCGCGGTCGCGCTGGGCGCGCTCGTGGCGCCGCCCGATCCGGTCGCCGCGACCGCCGTCGCGGGCTCGCTCGGACTGCCGCGGCGGCTGGGCTCGG
>NZ_FMDK01000046.1 GCF_900091995.1 Streptomyces sp. MnatMP-M17 | reverse complement strand
GCCCGCCGGGCGCGGCCCCGGGGTGGCGGGCGGCGCGACGGCGGACCGGTGGGGGGCCTGGGCAGTCTTCATCGGTGCGTCAGCCTCAGCCTCGGGCCAGGATTCCGTCGATCTTGGACTGCGCGTCCTTCAGCAGTCCGTCGATGTCGGCGTCCTTCTTGGTGAGGACCGCGGAGACCGCTCCGTCGAGGACCGAGTAGATCTGCTGGGCCTTCGGCGGCTCCAGCTTGGCGGTGAGCTGCTGGCTGCCGTCGAGGAAGGACTGGTAGTTCTCCACCGGCACATTGGCGTACTGCTTCTTCAGCTCCTGGTCCTTGGCGTCGGTCTCACCGGTCCAGAGCCGGGGCTCGGGCAGGCCGACCGGGGCCTTCAGATCGGCCGCGCGCTTCCAGTTGTTGAGGCCGGTGCCGGGGCCGATGGTCTGGTACTCCAGCCACTTCAGACCGGCCTTGATCTGCTCCGGGGAGGCCTTCTTGCTGAACATGTAGCCGTCGCCGCCGATGAGCGTGCCCTTGCCGCCGGGCATCGGGGCGAGCGCGAGGTCCTCGTACTTGCCGCCCTTCTCCTTGACCAGGATCGGGATGTTGTCCGGAGCGGAGATGTACATGCCGAGCTTGCCGGAGCCCATCATCTGCTGGACGTCGTTGAGGATCAGGAGCTGCTTGGTGCCCATGGAGTTGTCGGTCCAGCGCATGTCCTTCAGCGTCTGGAGCACGGCCTTGCCCTCAGGGCTGTCGACGGCCGCCGACTTGCCGTCCGGGCTGACGACATCGCCGCCCTGCGAGTACATCTCCGCGGTGAAGTGCCAGCCGCCCTGGTTCTGCGCGCTGTAGTCGGCGTATCCCACATAGCCCTTGCCCAGGCCCGCGATCTTCTTGGCGGCGGCGCGGACCTCTTCCCAGGTGGCCGGCGGCTTGGTGGGATCGAGACCGGCCTGCTCGAAGAGCTTCTTGTTGTAGAGGAGGCCCATCGAGTAGTTGGTGCGGGGAACGCCGTAGATCTTGCCGTCGACGGTGTAGACGTCGCGCAGCGACTGCTGGATGTCGCTGTAGCCCTTGACGTCCTTCACATAGGACGTGATGTCCGCGGCCTGGTTGATGTCGACCACGTGCTTGGCGTCGGTGAAGTACGTGTAGAAGACGTCTTCCATCTGGCCGCCGGCGAGCTTGGCGTCAAAGGTCTTGGGGTCCTGGCACGGGAAGGCGTCGCGGCCGACGACATCGATGGTCGGGTTCGCCTTCTCGAACGCCTTGATGTCGTCCTCGAAGCTCTGCCGGTCGATCTTGGCGCTCTTCGGAGGCATGCAGTTGACGGTGATACGCGTCTTGCCCCCCGCGGTGTCCTCGCTGTCCGAGCCGCACGCGGCCAGTCCAGTCAGGGCGAGCGCGGAGGCTATGGCTGCGGTACAGGTACGGCGGAACCCGGAGCTTCTCATCGGTGGGACCCCTCTTGCGGCAGGAGCGTGGCAAACCCACAGCTTCATCGCTGTGTGGCGGCGCTCACTCAACCACTAACTACGGATGTCCGCAATATGTCGCCCCGATTTCGCAAATACTTGACAGCGAGCTGCATGTGCCGGTTTCATCCCGCACAGGCCTTCTCACATGGCGGGACGTGCGCGAACACCGACGGAGACGTGCACAGACGCCGACGGAGACGTGCGCAGACGCCGACCGGGAGCCGCGCAGACGCCGACGGAGACGTGCGCAAACGCGGACAGGGCCCGCCAAGGGGCCCCGTCCGGGTGTCGTTCCACCGGCCCGCGCGAGGGCGGGTCCGGGTGTGGCCGCTCAGGCGTCGGCAGCCGCCTCGGCCGCCGCCTGGCGCGGCGCCTGCGCCGTGGAGCCGCGTACCACCAGCTCCGGCTCGAACAGCAGCTCGCCGGGAGGTACGGCACCGCCCTGGATCTGGGCGTTCAGCATCTCGACGGCCGCCCGGCCCATGGCCTCGATGGGCTGGCGCACGGTGGTCAGCGGCGGCTCGGTGCAGTTCATGAAGGCGGAGTCGTCGAAGCCGACGACGGACACCTCGCGCGGTACGTCGAGACCGCGCCGGCGTGCGGCCCGTACGGCTCCCAGGGCCAGCGGATCGCTGGCGCAGATGATTCCGGTGACCCCGCGGTCCAGCAGGCGCGAGGTCGCCGCCTGGCCGCCCTCCAGGGAGAACATGGTCCGTTCGATGTACGCGTCGGGAAGCTGCGTCTTGGCGGCCCGCGCCGCCGCGAGCGCGGCGGCGAGCTTGCGCCGGGACGGCACATGGTCGGACGGGCCGAGCACCAGGCCGATGCGCTCGTGGCCGAGCGAGGCGAGATGGCGCCAGGCCTGTTCGACGGCGACGGCGTCGTCGCAGGAGATACAGGGAAAGTCGAGATTCTCGATCGGCGCGTTGATCAGCACCACCGGAATCTTGCGCTCGGCGAGCTGGCGGTAGTGGTCGTGCGGCGCGTCCGCCTGCGCGAACAGTCCGCCCGCGAAGACCACTCCGGACACCTGCTGCTGAAGCAGCAGCTCCACATAGTCCGCCTCGGAGACTCCGCCCTTGGTCTGGGTACAGAGCACGGGCGTGAGGCCCTGCTGGGCCAGCGCTCCGCCGATCACCTCGGCGAACGCGGGGAAGATAGGATTCTGCAGTTCCGGCAGCACCAGGCCGACCAGCCGGGCGCGCTCTCCGCGAAGCTGCGTCGGCCGCTCGTAGCCGAGAACGTCCAGCGCGGTCAGCACCGACTGCCGCGTGGCCTGCGAAACTCCGGGCTTGCCGTTGAGCACTCGGCTGACCGTGGCCTCGCTGACCCCAACCTTCTTCGCCACCTGAGCAAGTCGTCGCGTCATACACGCAAGACTATCGCAAGGGATGCAAGCTACTTGCTCACGAGCGTAAAGAGGGTGGCAGAGGTGGTGCCGACCGGACGGATCCGGCCGACACCACCCTGCTCACCGGGCGAGCCTCCGTGGGCCGCCGGTCTTCTACGGGTTGATGTTGATCCTGAAGGTGGACGTCGTGTTCCGCACGTCCACGGCGTTGTTGTTGAGTGTCAGACCGTTGAAGGTGACCTCACCGACGGCCGGTCCCTGGCCCGACTCCGGCATCTCGTTCGCCCACAGCCCGAAGCCGGACTTGGCGTCGAAGGCGTCACCGCTCTTACGGGCGCCGGTGATCGAGATGTCGCTGAGGATGGTGTCCTTGATCGGGAACTGCGGCTGACCGCCCACATAGTTGGTCTGGAACATGATGCCGCTGTAGGTCGGATCGACGATGTCGACATTGTTGATCCGGATGCCCTGGAACACCTTGGACGCCGAGAACAGCCAGATTCCTGGGAAGGTCTGGCTGCCCCAGAAGTGACCGCCGGACCGGACGATCGAGACATTCTCGATCGTCGTGGGTTCGGTCCCGAAGCCGTTCATCGCGTAGCCGAAGTCCAGCGAGCTCACCGTGATGCCCGAGTAGACGAGGGTGTCCGCGATATGGATGTTGCGGAACGTGTTGCGGTAGCCGCCGTAGACGGCGAGGCCCGCGGCACGCCACACCAGCGTCGCCGAGAGGTTCTCGTAGACGTTGTTGAACATGTCCGCGCCGCCCGCGTCGATCGCCGAGAAGAGCGCGAAGGCATCGTCACCGGTGGCCCGCGCGTCATTGTTGACGACGTGGTTGTCCGTCGAGCCGTTGGTCATGTTGATGCCATCGGCGAACGTGTTGCGGATACGGGAGTTGCTGATCGTGATCCGGTCCGCGTTGGCGCCCCAGTAGAGGCAGACCGTGTGCTCGTTCCAGATGTTGTCGATCGTGATGTCGGTCACATTGGACAGGTCGAAGACCTTGCCGGGCCCGTCGATACGCGAGGTGTAGTTGCCGAAGAAGGCGAAGTTCGCGAAGGACGAGCCCTTCGCCGCCGCCTCCACCCGGAAGCCCGCGTCCGTGTTGTCCTGGGTCGACGGAGCGAAGAACCTGGAGAACCAGGGACCCGCGCCGACCACCTTGACCGGCTTGCCGTAGACCTGGAACTTGCTGGACGTCTGGTAGTCACCGGCCGGCAGATAGACGCCGACGAGCTTGCCGGTGGTGTCCATCCGCACCCGGTCCAGCGCGTTCTGCACATCCTGATGCGTGAATCCGGCCGGCACCGTGTAGGTGGCCGGGTCCGGGTTCGCGACCGCGGTGGCCTGCTCCAGGTTGACGAAGTCGATCGCGTACGTGTGTGCGTTGGCCGCGTCCTTCTGGAGACGGATCTTGCTGCCCGCGGGAACGGTCCTGCCCAGCAGGACATTGGCCTCGTCATAGATATGGCGGGGCCCGCCGGCGCCCGGCGAGTTGCCCGGGCCGGTCTCGTTGCCGTACAGCCAGGCGTACTTCGAGGTGAGGTCGATGGCCTTGAGGAAGGTGCCGTCGACATAGATGTTCAGGCTGGAGTTGATCCCGCCACCGCCGGGCGCGTCCGGGATGGAGAACCGGGTGACCAGCGTGTTCGTGCTGGCCCTGGTGGTGAACTCGACGTAGTTGCCGGTGTTGTTGAGCGTGACGGCCTTACGGCCGGACGCCTCGCCCGCGACATCGCCGACAGTCCGGTTGGGACCGACGACCTGCGCGCCGCCACCCGCGACTCCGTCCTCCGCCTCGTACATGTCGTACGGCATATTGGCGCCGCGCCCGACGAAGAGAGGCTGCGAGCTGGTGTTGTTCGCGCGCTTGACCGGCAGCTCGTTGGCGTCGTCGGCGAGGACCACCTTCACCGTGTACGAGCCGTTGGCGGCCGTCCAGGTGCCGAGGCCCACCGGCGCCGAGGTCGCGCCCGCCGCGATGGTGCCGTTGTAGGTGCCGGTCAGGGTCCTGACCGTGGCGCCCGTCGAGTTCAGCAGCGTCAGCGTGATGCCATGGGCGCCGGCCGCCGAGGCCACCGTGCCCTGGTTCTTGATCGCCACAGAGAAGGAGACCGTATCACCGGCCGCGGGGCTGGACGGCGAGGTGGAGACGGCGGAGGCGATCAGGTCCGAGCTGGCGACCGGCCGCACCACCAGCGGGCTCGTAGCGGTGTAGGTGTTGTTGGTCTCGTTCTGCTCGATGATCTGGTTGGCCGGGTCCGCCACAGCGCTGAGCTGGTACGAACCGGCGTCACGCGCACCGATGGCCGCGGTGACCGTGGCCGAGGCTCCGGCCGCGAGCGCACCCACGGAACCGGTGCCGACCTTGGTGCCGCCGAGCCGGAACTCGACCGAACCGGCAGGGGACGCGAGCGCTCCGGAGTTGCGTACGGTCGCCGACAGCGTGATCGGGTCGGACTCGACCGGCGAGGCCGGGGACGCGCTGAGCGCGGTGATCTCCAGATCCGGGTTGGGCGCCGGGTTGCCGATCACCTGGAACTCCGCCACCTGGCCCGCGCCGGCGCCGGTGTTGGAGGTGAACCTGAGCTGGACGTCGGCGACGCGCGCGCTGACCGGGATGGTCACGAGGTTGCCGGTCGCCGGGGAGAAGGCGTAGTCCTTGGCGGCCACCAGGCTGGTGAAGCCGGTGGCGTTCTGCTCACGGCCCAGCACCTGGATGTTCTGGGTCCGCGGACCCCAGCTGCTGTCCGGGTTGAGCTTGACCACGACGTTCTCGGTGTCGGCGTTGGCGCCCAGCTTCACCGTGAGGGTGTTGGGATAGCTGCCGCCCGCGCCCTCCCAGTAGGTGGTGAGGCTGTTGTCGTTGGCGTTCTCCGCGACAAAGGTGAAGACCGTGGAGGACGCGGTGATCGGCTTGCCGATGGCGAGGTTCGATCCCGTGCCGGAGCTGCCGTTCCTGGTCACCGTGTTGCTGTTGCCCGAGACATTGCCCGCCGCGTCCTTGGCCCGTACGTAGTACGAGACCGTCGTGCCCGCGGACTGGGTGTCCGTGTACGTGGTGACATTGCCCGCCACGCTCGTCCGCAGGACGTTGTTGGCGTAGATGTCGTAGCCCGTGACGCCTCGGTTGTCCGTCGACGCACCCCAGGTCAGCCTGATCTGGCCGGAGGACGGTTCGGTGAAGGCGAGATTGGACGGGATGGTCGGCGCCTGGGTGTCACCGGTGTCCCCCTGCCGGGTGACCGTGTTGCTGTTGGCCGAGACATTGCCGGCCGCGTCCTTGGCCCGTACGTAGTACGAGACGGTCGTGCCGGCCGGCTGGGTGTCCGTGAAGGTCGTGACCGTGCCCGCGACGCTGGTCCGCAGCTCGTTGTTGGCGTAGATGTCGTAGCCGGTGACGCCCGTGTCATCGGTCGACGGCCGCCAGGCCAGCCGGATCTGACCGGTGACCGGCTCGGTGTAGGTCAGCTCGGTGGGCGCGGTCGGCGCCTGCGTGTCACCGGTCTCGGGGCCGTAGATCTCCAGCTCGGAGAGCTGGCCGCCGGGCTGCCCGGTGTTCGCCGTGATCAGCACCCGGACATAGCGCGTGCTGGTGGTGTCGAAGGAGATCGTCACCGTCTGCGCGCCGGCCGGGCTGAAGGTGTACGCCTTCGAGGCCGTCAGGTCCGAGAAGGTGGAGTTGTTGGCGCTGCCCTGGATCTTCAGCGTCTGGTCCCTGGCGCCCCAGCCGTCCGGCAGCCGCAGCACCACCTGGTTGACGCCCACGGACGAGCCGAGGTCGGCCTGGATCCACTGCGGGAAGGCGTTGTTCGTGCTCTCCCAGTAGGTGGCCTTGTTGCCGTCGTTGGCGTTGCCGGGCCCGTAGACCTGGGTGAAGCTGCTCGCGGTCAGCGTCTTGCCCGCGGCCAGATTGACCGAGGCAGCCGCCGCGGCGTGCACCTCCAGCTCGGCGAGCTGGGCCTTCTTCCCGGCCGTGTTGGCGGTGAAGTTCGCCCGCACGAACCGCGCCTTGGTGGCCGGGAAGGCGACGGTCACCTTGTTGCCCTGGCCCTTGCTGAAGCTGTACGTGGCCGAGCTCTTCAGCGTGGCGAAGCTGGTCCCGTCGGCGCTGCCCTGGATGGACAGGGTCTGCTTACGGCTCTCCCACCCTGCGGGGAGCTTCAGCACCACCTGGTCGACGCGCTTGCTGGCGCCCAGGTCCGACTGCACCCACTGAGGGCCCTTGCCGTTGCCCTCCCAGTACGTCGACTGGTTCCCGTCCGTCACATTGCGGGCCTTGGTGTCGCCCGTACTGGCACTCGTCGCCGCGGTCCGCCCCGCGGCGATGTTGGGACCGTCGGCCGCGGCAGCGGTGAGCGACGGCCAGCCCATCATCAAAAGACTGGTGGCTATGGCGGTGGAGAGAACCCGCCATCTCCGGCGTAGCGATCTCATGGATCCCCGATCTTCGGCCTCGGCGCGGGGGCGGCGAGGGCGCGGCTCTGACTGCCTGCCGGTGTGGCAAGCATTTCTGCACTGATGAACAGGGTCTTTTGCGTTTTGCGGTCAGAGAGTTGCAGAGAACTGCCAGTCCGTCCACCGCTGAGACAGAACCAAATCCCGTGGTTCGCCTCCTGAGTTGACACCTGCTGTGCTGCGCCAGCCTGTTTTTGGCCGCTCATCAGGGAAACGTAAGTGATCTGCAAACCTTGCGACGGATTTGCGTAACTGTGGAAATTTCGGAAAGGCCCGCCCGCCCTCTACCGTTCCTCACCATGAGCGCCGGACCGGGCACCACGGAGAGACGACGGCGATTCGGCTGGCCTCGCCGGGTCTTCTCGCAGGTGCTGCTGATGCAGCTCGCCATCGCCGCGGGCGTCACCGTGCTGGCCACGGGGCTCTTTCTGGCGCCCTTCAGCAAGGAACTGGACGACCAGGCGATGAGCCGGGCGCTGGCGATCGCCGAGACCACCGCCTCCGCGGAGGTCGCCGACGATCTGCTGGCCTCACGGCCGACGCCCGGCGGTCCCGTCCAGGCCGAGGCCGACCGCATCAGACGCGCCACCGGCGCCGAGTATGTGGTGATCATGGACAGACGCGGGATCCGCTGGTCACACACCGATATCGGCCAGATCGGCAAGGTCGTCTCCACCGATCCCAGCGCGGCGCTCGCGGGCGCGCATATACGGGAGATCGACAGCGGCACACTCGGCCGCTCCGCCCGGGGCAAGGTCCCGCTGCGCGACCGTACGGGCACCATCGTCGGAGCCGTCTCGGTCGGTATCGCGTACGACAGCGTCCGCGACCGGCTGCTCGCCGCCATCCCGGGGCTGCTCGCCTACGCGGGCGGAGCGCTGGCGGCGGGAGCGCTCGCCGCCTATCTGATCTCCCGGCGGCTCCAGCGGCAGACCCATGATCTGGCCTTCTCGGACATCTCCGCGCTGCTCACCGAGCGTGAGGCCATGCTGCACAGCCTGCGCGAGGGCGTCGTGGCGCTGAACGGCAGCGGCCGGATCCGGCTGATCAACGACGAGGCGCAGCGGCTGCTGGGACTCGGTCCCGATGCCATCGGACGGCCGCTGGACGAGGTGCTCGGGGCGGGACGCACCACCGAGGTGCTGACCGGACGCGTGCTGGGCGTGGATCTGCTCGCCGTACGGGGCAGCCGGGTCCTGGTCGCCAACCGGATGCCGACCGACGACGGCGGCGCCGTCGTCACTCTCCGCGACCGCACGGAGCTGGAGCAGTTGGGCCGTGAGCTGGACGCGACGCGCGGACTGATCGACGCCCTGCGGGCCCAGGACCATGAGCACGCGAACCGGATGCACACACTGCTCGGACTGCTGGAGCTGGACATGCACGAGGAGGCGGTGGAGTTCGTCAACGAGGTCGTCGGCGTGCACCGGGCCACCGCCGAGCAGATCACCGAGCGCATCCACGATCCGCTGCCGGCCGCGCTGCTGGTCGGCAAGGCCACGGTCGCCGCCGAGCGCGGTGTCTCACTGCGGCTCTCGTCCCGCACGCTGCTGCCCGACCGGCTGGTGGATCCACAGGGCCTGGTGACGGTCGTCGGCAATCTGGTGGACAACGCGCTGGACGCGGCGGCCGGCTCCGAGGACCCGCGGATCGAGGTGGAACTGCGCGCCGAAGGCCGTACGGTCGTTCTTGTGATCTCCGACAGCGGTCCCGGTGTACCCGCCGCCCACCGTGAACTCGTCTTCTCCGAGGGCTGGTCGACCAAGGAGCTGCCGGCCCACGGCAAGCGCGGTCTGGGACTCGCCCTGGTACGCAGACTCGCCGAGCGGCAGGGCGGCAGCGCACGCGTCGGCGAGTCCGCGCAGGGCGGCGCCGAGTTCACCGTCGTACTGCCGGAGGCCCTGACCGCCGAGGCGGAAGCGGACGACGCGGAGGACGGCGCCGGAGACCCGATGAGCGCGGCCGGGGAGACACAATGATCGACGTACTGATCGTGGACGACGACCTCCGGGTCGCGGCGATCAATACGGCCTATGTGGCCAAGGTGGCGGGCTTCCGGGTGGTGGCACAGGCCCACTCGGCCGCCGAGGCGCTCGGCCGGATCTCCGAGCACCCCGTCGATCTGATCCTGCTCGATCACCGTCTGCCGGACGAGAACGGACTCGCGGTGGTACGGGAGTTGCGGCGGCTCGGCCATCAGACCGATGTGATCATGGTGACGGCGGCACGCGATGTCGCCACCGTGCAGGCCGCGATGCGCCATGGCGCACTCCAATATCTGGTCAAACCATTCAATTTCGCCGGTCTACGGGCCAAGCTGGAGGCGTACGCAGCCCTGCGCCGCACGCTGGACGGCGGCGGCGAGGCCGATCAGTCGGAGGTGGACCGGATGTTCGGGGCGCTCTCCGCCGCGAGCGCTCCGGCCCTGCCCAAGGGGCACTCCCCCACCACGGCCGCGTTGGTGCGCCGGACGCTGATGAGCGCCGACGGTCCGCTGTCGGCCCAGGAGATCGCGGAGAACGCGGGGATGAGCCGGCAGACCGCGCAGCGCTATCTCAAGTTGCTGGAGCGGGCCGGTCGGGTACGGCTCACGCTCCGGTACGGCGAGACAGGGCGTCCCGAACACCGCTACACCTGGGCGGCGGGCGTCTGACGGGCCGTGACTCCGGACGGGCGGGCTCCGAGCAGCGGGCTTTCAGACCGCTCCCGCGCCCGTCAGCGAACGGACCTCGGTCTCCGCGTACGTGGCTTCGTCGGGCGGCTCGGACGAGGTGACCGTACCGATCCAGCCCGCGAGGAAGCCCAGCGGAATGGAGACCACGCCCGGGTTCTGGAGCGGGAACACCTGGAAATCGAGGCCGGGGAACACCGCCTCGGGACTGCCCGAGACCACGGGTGAGAGCACCACCAGTACGACGGCCGAAATCAGCCCGCCGTACACCGACCAAACCGCGCCTCGTGTGGTGAAGTTCCGCCAGAACAGCGAGTACAGCAGTACGGGCAGATTGGCTGAGGCGGCAACCGCGAACGCCAGCCCGACCAGGAAGGCTACATTCAGCTCCTGCGCCAGCAGACTGAGCGCGATCGCCACCGCGCCGATACCGGCCGCCGCCAGCCGGGCCACCGCGACCTCGCTCCGCCGCTTGGCGTGCCTGCGCCGGAGCGAGGTGTAGAGATCGTGGGCGACGGAGGCCGACGAGGCGAGGGTGATGCCCGCGACGACGGCCAGGATGGTGGCGAAGGCGATGGCCGCGACGACCGCGAAGAGAACCGTTCCGCCTGTTGATCCCGCGCCACCGCCGAGATCGAGCGCCAGCAACGGAACGGCCGTGTTTCCCGCGGCGTTCGAGGCACGGACCGCGTCCGAGCCGACCAGCGCCGCCGCGCCGAACCCGAGCACGATCGTCATCAGATAGAAGCCGCCGATCAGACCGATGGCCCAGACGACCGAATGACGCGCGGCGCGCGCGGTCGGCACGGTGTAGAAGCGGGAGAGGATGTGCGGCAGCCCGGCCGTGCCCAGGACCAGGGCCAGTCCCAGACTGATGAAGTCGAGGCGGGCGGTCCAGTCCCCGCCGTACTTGAGACCGGGTGCGAGGAACTCCCTGCCGTGGCCGCTGTGCGCGACGGCGGTGTTCAGCAGGCCGTTGACATCACCGTGGAAGCGGACCAGGACGAGCACGGTCAGCGCGATCGCTCCGGCCATCAGCAGCACGGCCTTGACGATCTGGATCCAGGTGGTGGCCCGCATCCCGCCGAGGGAGACATAGACGACCATCAGCGCGCCCACACCGATCACGGTCCAGGTGCGCGCCGACGCGCTCGTACCGCCGAGCAGCAGCGCGACCAGACTGCCCGCCCCGACCATCTGCGCCACCAGATAGAGCACGGAGACAGTGACCGAGGAGGTGCCCGCCGCGATCCTGACCGGCCGTTCGCTCATCCTGGCCGCGACGACATCGGCGAGGGTGAACCGACCGCAGTTACGTACGAGTTCGGCGACCAGGAACAGCACGACCAGCCAGGCGACCAGAAAGCCGACCGAGTAGAGCATGCCGTCGTAGCCGAACAGCGCGATCAGCCCGGAGATCCCGAGAAAGGAGGCGGCGGACATATAGTCGCCCGCAATGGCGAATCCGTTCTCCATCGGCGAGAACAGCCGGCCGCCCGCGTAGAACTCCTCGGCGGAGCCATGGCGGTTGCGGCTCGCCCAGGTGGTGATGCCCAGAGTGACCGCGACGAACGCGCTGAACAGCACCAGCGCCAGTGTCTGATGGTCGCCGGTCACCGGACGCTCCCCTGTGCCGTTTCCTGGGACCGCTCCTGGTCGAACACGCTCCAGCGCAGTTCCAGCGCCGCCCGGTCCCGGCGCAGCCGGGCATGGCGCGCGTACGCCCAGGTCAGCAGGAACGTCGAGAAGAACTGGCCGAGGCCGGCGACCATCGCGACATTCACCGCTCCCACCACCGGTCTCGCCATCAGCCCGGGCGCGGTCGTCGCGGCCACGACATACGCGAAGTACCAGAGGAAGAAGGCGAGCGAGGCCGGGACGACAAACCTACGGTAGCGGCTCCTGACCTCCTGGAACGCGGCACTGCGCTGGACCCGCGGATAGATCTCGGAGGCCGGGTGTCCGCCCGGCGGGACAGGCGTCGTGGGCATTCCGGAACCGGCGGGCTCGCCCCAGTCCGAGGCCAGCGCTTCGTACCACGGGTCGTCGAGCCGCATCGCTGCGGCCTCACGCCCTTCCTGCTTCTCCACCGGACAACTCTCCTTGTCAGCGAACCGTTTCGGCCGCGTAGCAAGGATGGTCGGAGGCGCGGGATCCTGGACTCGTCTCCGCTCCGACTTCACCCCATCAGGTGATGGTTGTCCCGGGTGGCGGGATGAGTCCCCGTTGGTAGGCGTATCGCACGGCCTGCGCACGGTCGCGCACACCTGTCTTGGCGAAGAGATTGTTGATATGCGTCTTCACCGTGGCCGCGCCGATGTGCAGCCGCTGCGCGATCTCCTTGTTGGAGAGCCCTTCGGCGACCAGGGAGAGCACCTCGGCCTCCCGCGCGGTCAGCCCGTCGGGCAACTCCCCGGGCGCGGGCTCGGCGAGCGGCGCGGTGACCCGTTCCAGCAGTCTGCGCTGCACGGCGGGCGCCAGTCCCGCCTGGCCCGCCAGTACGTCCTCCACGGCCCGGACGATCTCCTCGCCCTGCGCGTCCTTGGTCAGATAGCCACGGGCGCCCGCCCGGAGCGCGGCGAAGAGCGAATCGTCGTCGGCGTAGGTCGTGAGCACCACGACCTGGGTTCCCGGGTGCTCGGCGCGGATACGGCGGGTGGCCTCCACGCCGTCGCAGCGCGGCATCCGCAGATCCATCAGGACGACATCGGGATCGAGTTCGGCGACAAGCGCCACCGCCTCCTCGCCGTCCTTCGCCGCGCCGACGACCTCGATGCCCGGCAGCAGCCCGAGCAGCATCACGATGCCCTCACGCACCACGGCCTGGTCGTCGGCCACAATCACGCGGGCCGTCACGCGGGCACTCGCAGACGCACGGTGAAACCCTTCCCTTCGCGGCCTTCGGACCTCACAGGACTCTCGGAACCGTCCGAGCCCGTCTCGGGGCCGCCCTCGGAGCCGCCAGGACCACCAGGACCGGCCTCCAGAGTGCCGCCGAGCAGTTCGGCGCGCTCCCTCATCCCCAGCAGACCGTACCCGGAGCCGGAGACCGCCAGCCCTGCCGGGCCCGCTCCGTTCCCACCGGAGTCCTTCCTGCCGGAGTCCCTTATGTCCAGCGTCACCTCATCCATGCCATACGTGAGCACGATCCGTACGCGCGCGCCCGGCGCATGTTTCCGTACGTTGGTGAGCGCCTCCTGCGCCACCCTGCGCACCGTCTGCGAGGCCTCCGCGGGCAGCGGCCTCGGCGCTCCCTCGACCGCGACCTCGGCACCTTCCATGGCGGCCAGCTCACGGAGATGGTCACCGAGAGGGGCCATCTCACCGCGCAGGGCCGAGAGCGCCTGCCGGGTCTCGGAGAGCCCTTCGCGCGCCATGGAACGCGCGGCGACGACGCGCTCCAGTATCTGGTCGCGGAACGGTCCCGGCGGTTCCCGCTCTAGCCGCAGCCGGGCCGCCTCCAGATGCACAAGCTGCGCGGAGAGGCTGTGCGCCAGGACGTCATGGATGTCCCGGGCTATCCTCGCCCGCTCGGCTAGGGCCGCCGACTCGGCCTCGGCTGCACGGGCGGCCCGCTCCTGCGCCAGCAGCCGCTGCGCGCTGCCACGCGCCTCCGCGTCGAGCCGCAGCACATAGCCGCCGAGGAGCAGTCCCGCGGTGCTGAGCGACGTGGTCAGCCAGGCGTCCGGGTTGACCACGGCGAATCCGCCGAGAGCGAGACAGCTGGTGGGCAGGGCTGCGGCGAGCGGCAACCGTTCCATGGCGGTGACGGCGCAGCCGCACCACAGCACGACCGCGGCGATCTCGAATCCGCTCTGGCGAGCAGCGAGAGCTCCGCCCATCAGTGCCATCAGCAGCACGACCGACGGCCAGAGCTGATGCCGCAGGGTGGTGCGGTAGAAGGCCCAGGCACAGAGGACGAGAGCGAACGTGGCGGCCACGGCCGCGGCTGCCGCCCAGCCCCCCACATGGCGCCGGCTGAAAGTCGACCAGAGCAGGGCCGCCAGAGTGAGCATTCGGATGGACCGGGCCAGCCATCGCCGTGCCTCGGTACGGCCCTGCCGGGTGAGGGCCTCCCGGGAGGGCCAGTTCGTCCAGGCGTCGGCTGTCACACACGGTCCTTCCACGGCGCGGCGGCTGTCCCGTCACCGTACGACGGGTGTACGGCACGGGCCCGCCACACCAGCATGCCTCTGCGGACCAGCACGGAGGCGGCGAGTGCGAGCAGCACCGCTCCGGAGCCTTGGTGGACACCTATCAGCGCGCCTATGCCCATCAGCCCGGCCCGCAGGGCTATCCCGCCGATCCAGACCGCGATCGTGGCCCCGGTGCCCTTCGTCCACACGGAGCCGTCCTCGGCGGTCCAGAGCCGACCGGTCCAGGCCCAGCCTGCGCCCATCACCAGTCCCACCACCAGCTCGGCTCCGAGCAGCAGCACCGACAGCGAACGGTCGTGCGCGTCTGTCAGGCCCGGCTGGCTCAGGGCGACGACCGCCAGGACGACGGGCAGAACCAGCCAGCCGCGCCCGCCGATGGTGATCCGCTGTGGCCTGAACTGGCGCACGGCAACCAGCGCGACAGCGGCAACGATCACGAGAATGTCGATGGGCGAGGACATGCGGTGCCTCCGGGGACGAAGAAGTTCAGCGACTTCGACGTTACGGAGAAGCGCCAGGTCAAAGCATCGGCGCAAGGGTTGACCAAAGGTGGAAACGCGGTCTCCACCCGTGGGTGGAGACCGCGCTGGGCAGGTCGTGCTTGGCAGATCTCGCTCAGCAGATCACGCCGGGGAGATCGCGGCTCAGGCGTCGATGCGCGAGCGGTCCAGGGTCGCCGCGGAGCTGGTGATGAACTCCTTGCGGGGCGCCACCTCATTGCCCATCAGCAGATCGAAGATCTGCTCGGACGACTCCAGGTCCCCGATGTTGATCCGCCGCAGCGTGCGGTGGCGCGGATCCATCGTGGTCTCCGCGAGCTGGTCGGCGTCCATCTCGCCCAGGCCCTTGTAGCGCTGGATGGAGTCCTTGAACCGGATGTTCTTGCGCTGGTACTCCAGCAGCGTCTGCCGCAGCTCGCTGTCCGAGTACGTGTACACATACTTGTCCTGGCCCCGTTTGGGCTGCACCAGCTCGATCCGGTGCAACGGCGGTACGGCGGCGAAGACCCGGCCCGCCTCCACCATCGGCCGCATATAGCGCTGGAAGAGCGTGAGCAGCAGACAGCGGATATGGGCGCCGTCGACATCGGCGTCGACCAGGAGCACGATCTTGCCGTAGCGGGCCGCGTCGATGTCGAACGTACGGCCCGAGCCTGCTCCTATGACCTGGATGATCGCCCCGCACTCGGCGTTCTTGAGCATGTCCGAGACGGACGACTTCTGGACATTGAGGATCTTGCCCCGGATCGGCAGCAGCGCCTGGAACTCGCTGTTCCTGGCGAGCTTGGCCGTACCGAGCGCGGAGTCTCCCTCCACGATGAACAGCTCGCTGCGGTCCACGTCGTCACTGCGGCAGTCGGCGAGCTTGGCCGGCAGCGAGGAGGACTCCAGCGCGGTCTTCCTGCGCTGCGCCTCCTTGTGCTGGCGGGCCGCGATCCGTGTACGGGCGGCGGCGACGGCCTTCTCCAGCACGGCCCGCGCCTGCGCCTTGGCATCGCGCTTCGTCGACGTCAGGAACTCCTTGAGTTCCTTGGCCACGACATTGGAGACGATCCGGTTGGCCGCGGACGTGCCCAGGACCTCCTTGGTCTGGCCCTCGAACTGCGGCTCCGCGAGCCGCACCGTGACCACGGCGGTCAGGCCCTCCAGGGCGTCGTCCTTGACGATGTCGTCCTCGGCGACCCGCAGCATCTTGGCCGAGCGCAGCACCTCGTTGACCGTCCTGGTCAGCGAGCGCTCGAAACCGCTCACATGCGTACCGCCCTTGGGCGTCGCGATGATGTTCACGAACGACTTGACCGAAGTCTCGTACCCGGTGCCCCAGCGCAGCGCGATGTCGACGCCCAGCTCCCGGGTGACCTCGGTGGGTGTCATGTGCCCGCGGTCGTCCAGGACCGGCACGGTCTCCTTGAAGCTGCCCTGGCCGGTCAGCCGCAGCACATCGCAGACGGCCTTGTCCTGCGCCAGATATTCGCAGAACTCGCTGATGCCGCCGTCAAAGCGGAAGGTCTCCTCGACCGTACCGTTGCCCTCGCTCTCGCCGGCCGCCCGCTCGTCCCTGACGACGATGGTCAGTCCGGGGACCAGGAAGGCGGTCTGGCGGGCGCGCTGGTGGAGTGTCTCCAGGGAGAGCTTGGCGTCCTTGAGGAAGATCTGCCGGTCGGCCCAGTAGCGCACGCGCGTGCCGGTCCGGGTCCTTGGCACGCGCTTGCCCTTGATCAGCCCGTTCGCCGGGTCGAAGGGACTGTCGGGTCCCGGCTCGGTGAAGATGCCGGGGACTCCGCGCCGGAAGCTGATCGAGTGGGTGGCGCTGTTGCGGTCCACCTCGACATCGAGCCGGGCGGAGAGCGCGTTCACCACCGAGGCACCCACGCCGTGCAGACCGCCGGAGGCGGCATACGAGCCGCCTCCGAACTTTCCGCCGGCGTGCAGCTTGGTCATGACGACCTCGATGCCGGACAGCCCGGTCTTGGGCTCGACATCGACCGGAATACCCCGGCCGTTGTCCTTGACCTCGACCGAGCCGTCCTCGTGGAGGATCACCTCGATGTGGTCGCAGTACCCGCCCAGGGCCTCGTCGACGGAGTTGTCGATGATCTCCCAGAGGCAGTGCATCAGACCGCGGCTGTCGGTCGAGCCGATATACATTCCGGGTCGCTTGCGGACCGCTTCGAGCCCCTCAAGGACGAGCAGGTGCCGCGCGGTGTAGTTGGAGCCGTCACGGTCTGCGGTCAGCAGCGCAGTGGACGGCACGGACGTCTCGGCGGTCACGCGGTTCGCTCCTCGCTGAATTTGAGATGTGGCCCCGTGGGGTAAAGGCCCGGCGTCTGTCACCGGTCAGAGGGTACAGAGGCCTGGTAGAGCCGTTGTCACGCCACCCTCGCGATTTCTTATGCTAGTCCACGGTCGCATAGGTGTTCGATCCCTCGTCGGTGTGAAGCACACATCACGTTCCCTTCCAGGCATGAACCATTTAGGCTCCGGGCACGTCCTCATCAACAACCGGCAAGCCAGCCGGCGAGGGCGCTCCCCACTGACAAGCACTGTCAAGCAACGCGAAACCCGTAGAGCGAGCCAAGCGAAGCGATACGGCCCATTCGCCGCCAACCGCCAGCAGCCAGCCACCCGGAAAGAAGTTTTCAAGGAAAAGCCGAGAGCGGGAACGTTTTCGGCCTGGTTGGATGTTGACCCTGGTACGACAGCTCGTCGAGCTAGAGAAGAGGCGACGTGACTACTGTTCTGACCCCCGCGAGCCCGCTGACCGCGGCTGACCGCTGCGACCGCTGCGGCGCGCAGGCCTATCTGCGCGTCGTCCTGATCAGCGGTGGTGAACTGCTCTTCTGCGCCCACCACGGACGTAAGTTCGAGCCGGAACTCAAGAAGATCGCCGCGGAAATACAGGATGAGACCGACCGACTGACGGCCGTGCCGGCCGGCGGCGGTGAAGAGGAGCGCTGACACCTCGCATCCACGACGAGCCAAGGGTCGGTCCTGACCGGCCGACGGGCGGCCACTCCCGCTGAGCGCGGGGTGGCCGCCTGTTCTCGTCACCGTGTGACGTTTGCCCCCACCGCGGTGGCGACCGCCCTGACCTCGGTGGTGATCCGGGTGTAGACCCCGGGACTGTCCGAGCGTCCACAGCCGCTGCCCCAGGAGACCAGCCCGATAAGGCGTCCCTGGGCCACCAGCGGCCCTCCGCTGTCGCCCTGGCAGGCGTCATGCCCGCCCGCGGGATCGCCCGCACAGAGCATCGTGGAGGGCTCGTAGCGGCCACCTGAGCCGCCTGAGTACGCCCGCGAGCAGTTCGCATCGGGCAGGACCGTCACCGGCGCGGAGCGCAGCGTGCTCGCGTAGTCGCCGTCACCGGAGGTGTCGCCCCAGCCGTAGACGGCGGCGGCGGTCCCGGGCTCCGCGGCGGAGTCTCCCGGCTCGGCCGGCCGGATCGCGTACCTCCTGGGCAGCGCGCGCTCCAGCGTCAGCACGGCCAGATCCGCCGCGTTGGTGCCCGGATCGTACGCCGGATCGACCTGGACGGACCGTACGGAGACGACATGCCCGCCCTTGGCACGCAGCCGGTCCCGTCCTGCGATGATCCTGAGGTCGCGCACCTGTCCCGGAGGCCCTCCGAGCACATCCGGGCTCATACAGTGCGCGGCCGTCAGCACTTTCGTCGGAGCCACCACCACACCCCCGCAGAACTGGCCCGCCCGCGTACCGCCGAAGCGGTCACGGCTGGACACGGCCACGGCCCAGGGGCTGTCGGCGGCCCGGACCGGCTGACCACCGATAACCACACTCTCGGCGACGGCGGGCGGCGGCGAGAGAAGCGGCGGCAGGACCCCCGCCGCGAT
>NZ_FMDK01000001.1 GCF_900091995.1 Streptomyces sp. MnatMP-M17 | reverse complement strand
TCCGCGCGGGCTGTCGCGGAATCAGGCGCTGTTGAGCTGCCGGATCCGGATCAGCGGGCGTAGTACTCGACGACGAGCTGCTCGTCGCAGATGACGGGGATTTCCTTGCGCTGCGGGTCACGGTCCAGGCGGAACGCCAGGGCCTTCAGGTTGACCTGGAGGTAGCGCGGGGTCTCGCCGTCGGTGTCGTAGCCACCCTCGCGCGCGACCTGGAAGGGAACCTTGTCGCGGCTGCGCTCGCGGACCATCACCACGTCGTCGGGACGGACACGGAAGGACGGCTTGTCGACCTTGCCGCCGTTGACCTCGATGTGGCCGTGGACGACCATCTGACGGGCCTGGTAGATGGTGCGGGCGATGCCCGAACGCAGCACCAGCGCGTCCAGACGGCGCTCCAGCTCGACGACCAGGGCCTCGCCCGTCTTGCCCTCGGCCTTCTTGGCACGGTCGTAGGCACGGGCCATCTGGCGCTCGCTGATGTCGTACTGGGCGCGCAGACGCTGCTTCTCCAGCAGACGGACCTTGTAGTCACTGTTCTGCTTGCGTCCCCGACCGTGCTCACCCGGCGGGTAAGGACGGGCCTCGAAGTACTTGACGGCCTTCGGCGTCAGCGCGATACCGAGCGCACGGGACTTCTTGACCTTGGGACGCGACTGGTTAGGCACGTTCTCCAGACCTCCGTTGTAGGTTAGGTTAGGCTCACCTTACTTAAGGAGATCGCATGTCTCGCTCCGGGAACACCACGCGCATCACAGACAGCAGCCTCGACGCGCAGGGCACCGATTCGACGGAGGTCCGATCAGCTCATGGTCAGCCGCGTCCCAGCGGGCTTGAAATCGATCGGATGCCGTCAGCAGCCGAACGCACACGAACTCTCGTACAGGGTACATGCTCGGCGGTGCTGCTCGTCCCGGGCCTGGACGGGGCAGGGCCTTGCCAGATCGTGCCCGACAGGATCCGGGACCGCCTGATCCGGGACCGCCTGATCAGCCGCCGTCGCCGCGCAGCCGCTCGCGGACCTTGTCCACCACGTCCGCGTACCGCGCCTCGGCTCCGTACCGCGTGGGCTCGTAGTAACGCCTGCCCCGCACGCCGTCCGGAGCGTACTGCTGGGCGGCGACACCGCCCGGCACATCATGCGGATAGACATAGCCCTGGGCATGGCCGAGCTTGGCCGCGCCCTTGTAGTGGCCGTCGCGGAGATGGGCAGGGACCGGTCCCGCCAGTCCCTTCCGTACATCCTCCAGCGCGGCCGAGATCGCGGTGGTGGCCGCGTTCGACTTCGGCGCGAGCGCCAGCGCGATGGTGGCGTGGCTCAGGGTGAGAGCGGCCTCCGGAAAGCCGATCATGGCCACGGCCTGGGCGGCCGCGACCGCTGTCGGCAGGGCGGTGGGATCGGCGAGACCGATGTCCTCGCTCGCCGAGATCATCAGCCGGCGGGCGATGAACCGTGGGTCCTCTCCCGCGTCGATCATCCGGGCCAGATAGTGCAGCGCCGCGTCCACGTCGGAGCCTCGGATCGACTTGATGAGCGCGCTCGCCACGTCGTAATGCTGGTCGCCCTGGCGGTCGTAGTTCACCGCCGCGCGGTCGACGGTCTCCTCCACCGTCTTGAGGGCGATCTCCGCCTCGCCCTTGTCGAGCGCGGCGCCGGCCGCGGCCTCCAGCGCGGTCAGCGCACGGCGTGCGTCGCCGCCCGCGATCCGCAGGAGATGCGCCTCGGCGTCCTCGGGGAGCGTGAGCGCGCCGCCGAGACCGCGCTCCTCGGTGAGCGCCCGCCGCAGCAGACCGCGCAGATCGTCGTCCGTGAGCGGCTCCAGCGTGAGCAGCAGGGAGCGCGAGAGCAGCGGGGAGATCACCGAGAAGTACGGATTCTCGGTGGTGGCGGCGATGAGCGTCACCCAGCGGTTCTCCACGGCGGGCAGCAGGGAGTCCTGCTGGGCCTTGCTGAAGCGGTGGATCTCGTCGAGGAAGAGGACGGTGTCCTTGCCGAAGCCGCCGGAGGCCCTGCGGGCTCCGTCGATGACGGCCCGTACCTCCTTGACGCCCGCGGTGATCGCGGACAGCTCCACAAAGCGCTTGTTGGTCGCCTTGGAGACGACATACGCGAGCGTCGTCTTGCCGGTGCCCGGCGGGCCCCAGAGGATCACGGACGAAGGTCCGGCCGGACCGCCGCCGCCTTCGCCCACCAGCCGGCGCAGCGGTGATCCGGGCTTGAGCAGATGCGCCTGGCCAACGACTTCGTCAAGGACGCGCGGGCGCATCCGGACGGCCAGAGGGCTGCTGGACGGATCCTTCTCCTGGCGTTCTTCGGCCGCTGCGGTAAAGAGGTCGGGCTCCACGCGTTGAAGCCTATGCCAGAGCACTGACAACGCAGGTCCGGGCGGTCCTGGCCGTGCGGTCGCCGGGCCGGCCCGGCCGCCGGCTCAGCTCGTGCCGCCGGCTCAGCTCGTCCAGAAGTCCCACCACCGGGTCAGGATGAGCATCCCGATGATCCCGATGTGCAGTGCGGGCAGTACCCAGGTGAACTCGCCGAGGAAGCCGCGCAGCGCACCGGGCGTGGGCAGCACTCCATGGCGGACGTTGTGGGACGTCACGTACCAGAACATGGTGATCGTGGCGACCCAGGCCAGACAGCACCACAGGCAGAGTGCGTTGATGTTGTACAGGGACTGGTACTGGAGCCAGGTGCAGAAGCCGACGCCGAAGAGCGTGCCCGCGTTCAGCCCGAGCCAGAACCAGCGCCGGTAACGTGCCCCCGCCAGCAGTCCCACGCCGATGGCGATCACCACGGCGTAGGTCACCAGCCCGAGCATCGGATTCGGGAAGCCGAAGACCGACGCCTG
>NZ_FMDK01000309.1 GCF_900091995.1 Streptomyces sp. MnatMP-M17 | reverse complement strand
GGGCCGGCCCGTACTCGCGCCGGAGCCCGCGGAGAGCATCGGGCCCGGGCCCGCGCCGGAGGCCGGAGCGCCCGTCACCGCCGCCACTCCGTATCCGGAGGACGAGGCCGCGCCCTCCGCCGAGTCGGCCTCTCTGCGCACGCCCTGGCCCCGCGCCTCGGGACCGGCCTCCGCGCGAGGACCTGTCATCGGCGTACGGCGCTCCCACGATCTGCGCGATCTCGCCTTCGTCCGTACGGCGATGGAGGCCGCCAAGTACCAGGCGGTACGCGGGAATCCGGAGCGGCTGGCGATCGCGCCCGGCGATCTGCGCGGCTACGCGCGCGCTCCCGAGCCCGAGCGGCTGCTCGCCCTGGTCCTCGATCACACCTGCCGAGGCGACTGGCGCTGGCGGGAGGCGCTCGAACCGTTCCTCCAGTGGGCCTATGTCGGCCGGGCGTCCGCGCATGTGGTGGAGATCGGCGGCCGGGACGCGGTGAGCGAGTTACGGGCCGAGTCGTTCGCCGCCCGCAGCGTCCTCGATCCGCGTATCACCGCCGCGCTGGTCCGGCCGCCCGGCCGCGCCACTCCGCTCGCCCACGGCCTCGACCAGGCGGCACAGGCCCTGCGCCGCGCCTTCCAGCACCACCGGGCCGGTCTGGTGGAGGCCTGGCTCGTCGTGGTGACCGACGGCCGCGGCAATGTGCCGCTGGACGCGAGCCGGCGCGGCCTGCCGGCGGACGGTCTGGTCGGCCGCGGCGGTGTGGAGGACGCCCTCGCCGTGGCCGCCCGGATCGGCGGTATGGACCGTACCCGGCTGCACAGCGTCGTCGTCGATCCGCTGCGCCGGCCGTACGCCGAGCTGCCTCATCTCCTCGCGGACGCCCTCGGCGGCAGTGTGATCGAGGGACGGATCACCACCGAGGCGGTGAGCGACGATGGGTGGTGAGCCGCGCCGGCTCGCCCGCCGGCTCTTCGCTACGGCGGGCGCGCGGCTGCCCAGGCAGGCGCAGCGGCCACGCCGTACGCCCGTACCCGCGCACGCCGAGCCGGGCGAGCCCGAAGCCCTGGGCGCGGCGCCGGTGGATCCCGGCGCCCGTCTCCCGCACGGGATGGCGGTGATCAGAGTCGTACGGGGACGCCATCCGAGCGGCCGGGAGGCGTTCGGATTCAGCGCGCGCTGCGGGGGCCTCGCGCCGCTCCCGTACATCTCGGGCGCCACCCAGCTGCGCCCGCCCGCGATCGGCCTCGGCAACGCCCGCGCGGGCGGCGAGGCGCCGTCGGAACTCCTGCGTGCCATCCGCCGCTGGTCGGCCAATCAGCGGCGGCTCGCCGACTGGATCAACCGGGCCCGCGCCGAGCACGGCGCCGGACTGCACCTGCTGATCTGGGACGACACCGGATACGAACTTCCCTGGGAGACGCTCTGGCTGCCCTCGGAGCCCGAACACGGCCTGGCGGGCGGGCTGCTGGGCGCGCTGGTCGTCATGTCGCGCTGGACGACGATTCATGAGCTGGACCACGATCTGCCGCACACTCCCGGCGCCTGCGCCGGCCGGGTGCTCGGCTACTTCCACCGGGAGATGCTGCACGACATCGCCGCCTTCCGGCCCTACGCCCACCAGCCCCATCTGAAGATGAGCTCCTTCCTCGACGCCCTGGACGAGCATCCGGGCGAACCGACCGGACTCGTCTACATGGCCGCCCACGGCACCTACGACGAGCGGCTCAGCGCGCTCTCGCTCGCCGAGGTGACCTGGGCGGAGCTGGACGAGCGGACGATGGCCGTGCTCCACGAGGACCAGGCACTGGTCTGTCTCAACGCCTGTCACTCCGGACGGTTCGTGGACAACGGCGCGGGCGGTGAGGACGCGCTGCGCGGCTTCGCCGAACTCTTCCTCCGCAAGGGCGCGGGCGGTGCCATCGTCACCGCGGGCAAGGTCGGTGACACCGAGGCCCGCGATCTGATCGGGCGGCTGGTACGGGAGGTGACGGCGGAGCCCGAGCGGCCCGTCAGCCACTCGCTGCGCGCCTTCAGGGCCCGTGCGCTGGACGACTTCGGCCCTCTGTCGGACATCCCGCGTATCCAGCATGATGACGGGAAAGTCGACACGGACGGCCAGAAGCGGGTCCTGCGGCTGCTCTACAGCTTCATGTTCCAGTACTACGGGCATCCGCTCACCACACTCCTGCTCACCGGCCGGCAGGGCGACGAAGGAGCGGGAAGGGGCGGACCGTGACCAGCGCGGAGCAGCCTCTGCTGATCGAGCCCGTCGTGAGCCGGCCGCGCGAGGCGGAGGCCGGGCGCACGTATCTGGTCACGGTCGATCTGCGGGGCCCGCTCGGTGCGAGTGATGGGCCGGACGGCGGGCCGGGCGGCGAGTCCGACGGCGCCGGCATCGGCTTTGACTGGCCTTACCAGGACGAGGAGTTCACGTTCACCGTCGGGCTCGACGGCTCGCCGCACTTCGTCTGCGAGGTGCTGGACGATCCCAGCGTCGTACTGCACCGCTTCGGCGGGACATACGGACCGGCGCGCTTCGTCGTGACGGCGGGCCGGACGGCGGGCCCGGCCTCGCTGTGGCTGACGATCAGCAACGAGTGGGGCATGCCCGTACGCAAGGCCGAACTGCGCTGCCGGATCAGGGAGTCGGGTGCCGGCGAGGGCGCGGGCCCGGATGCGGAGATCGTGGGATACGTACCGGAGGCGCCCGGGGAAGCTCCTGCTGAGGATTCCGCCGCCTCCTTACCGGAAGCCCTGCCCGAAGCCGTACCGGACGCTCCGCCACGGCCCAGGCCCGGCAGGCTGCGCGCCCTCCTGGACCGGGCACTCCGCAATCCCGGCGAGTCCGCTCGTGAGGCGCCGCGGAGTGAGGCGCCACCGAGTCAGACGCCGCGGAGTGAGGCGCCACCGAGTCAGGCCCCAATGAGTCCCTTGCCCGAATCCGAGGCCGAGCCGGAGCCCGTGCTCGTGCCCGCGCCTGAGCCCGCGCCCGCGCGCTCCGGAAGCCACTCCGACCAGGAACTCCTGATCGTCTTCGCGGGCTTCAACCGGCCCTGGGCGAGCTGGATCGGCGACCGGCTGGAGCGACGTGGGCTGCGTGTCGCCTATCTGCGGTGGGATCCGCCTTCCGGGACCCCGCTGGAGGAGTCCCTGCGGGATCTGACTCTGGCACCGGGCCGGATCCTGCTCGTCCTCAGCGAGTGGTTCTTCCGGCTGGGCCCGCGCGGCCACGACGAGTGGAACAGGGCGCTGCGCGAGGTGGCCGTCGCCCACTCCGGGCGCTTCGCGGCCGTCTCCGTCACGGGCTCCGTACTGCCCACGGCCGTCTCCGCCCTCGCGCCGGTGGATCTGCTCCATCTGGGAGCCACGGAGGCCGAAAACCGGCTGCTCGCCCGGCTCGGCATGCCCACGGATCCACTGCCGGACAGGGCGGCAGGGCCCGGCCCGCGCTATCCGGTCGAAACTCCCGAGGTGTGGGGCGGAGTGCCACGGCGCAACGTCCGGTTCACCGGCCGGGAAGAGCTGCTGGGCCGGACGCACCGGCTGCTGGCGGACGCGCGCGAAACGGCAGCCCAGGTGGCCCTGGTCGGCATGTCGGGCGTGGGCAAGACGCAGCTCGCCGCGGAGTATGTCTACCGCTTCAGCTCCGACTACGACCTGGTGTGGTGGGTCTCCGCCGACCGCCGCTCCATCCTCCGGCAGCAGCTCGCCGACCTGGCGCCCGCGCTGGGGCTGCGGACAGGCGCCGAATACGGTGAGCGGCTGCGCGCGGTACGGGACGCGCTGCGGCGCGGCGACCCGTACGCACGCTGGCTGCTGGTCCTCGACGGAGCCGACGACATCGAGGCGGTCGCCGATCTGGTGCCGACCGGGCCGGGGCATGTACTGATCACCTCCCGGAACCCGAACTGGGCCGAACACGGCAGCACCGTGGCCGAGGTGCCGGTCTACGACCGGGACGAGTCGGTCGACTTCGTACGCCGCCGCGCGCCGCGGCTGACACACGCCGAGGCCGATCAGCTCGCGGAGTCGCTGGAGGACCTGCCGCTGCTGCTCGACCAGACGGCGGGCTGGCTCAACGAGTCCAGCATGTCGATCGACGAGTACACCGAACTCCTGCGCGGCGGCCGGGGACAGGAGGTCCTGAAGGTCTCGGCCGACTTCCCGATGGCCTTCCAGACCGTCTGGGCGATCCTGCTCAATACGCTCAGGGAGACCGTCCCCGAGTCCGTGGACCTGCTGCGGCTGTGCACGTTCTTCACGCCCGGTGTCATCCCCGTACGGCTGATACGGGACCTGCCGCCGGACGCGCTCCCGGAGCGGCTCCGTCCGCTGGTCGAGGACTCCGTGACATGGGCGCGGGCGGTCGGCAAGCTGCGCGAGTACGCGGTGGTGCGCGCCGTGGGCGACGACGAGCGCGATGTCCCGGATCAGGCGAGCGCCGCGGGACTCCCCGGCACGACGGGCGGTGACACGCTCTATCTGCACCGGATGGTCCATCAGGTCGTCCACCAGGACATGCCCGCGGAGGACCACCGGGAGTTCGTCGAGGTGGCGCGGCGGGCGCTCGCGACGGCGGATCCCGGCAGACCGGCCGATCCGCGGCTCTGGTCCCGGTACGCGGAGATCACGCCGCATCTCAAGTGGGCCGATGTACTCAAGAGCACCGATCCCCCGATCCACACCCTGGTCCTCAACTGCCTGCGTTACATGTACCTTTCGGGCGAGTACGGAGCCGGTATCCGGCTGGCCGAGCGGGCCATGGCCGGCTGGCGGGAACTGCTCGGCACGACCCATCCACGGATCTGGGACCTCAGCCATCACTACGGCAATCTGCTGCGCGCGATCGGTGACTACCGCGGCAGCGAGGCCGTCGACCGCGCCGCCAGTGAACACCTGCGCGCCGAGCACGGCGCCGGGAACCTGGAGTATCTGCGCGCGGCCGGCGGTCTCGCCGCCGATCTGCGCGGTCTCGGCCGCTACCACGACGCCCTTGAACTCTCCCGCACCACGGTCGGACTCTTCGCCTCACTCGTCGGGGAGGAGGACTCCCGCACCCTCAACGCGCAGAACAACCTGGGTGTGTCGCTGCGGCTGCTCGGCCGGTACGAGGAGGCGCTGGAGGTCGACCGGCGCACTCTCGCCTTTCGGACCAGACGGCTTCGGGCACGGCACCCCTGGACGCTCTTCTCCGAGATCAACTACGCCATCGATCTACGGCTGCTGGGCCGCTACCGCGAGGCCGAGTCCGCGCAGGAGCGCAGTGCCCGTATGCACCGGCAGATGCTCGGCGCCGACAATCCGCAGACGCTGCGCGCCGAGCACAATCTGGCGCTCTGCCGTTACCACGCGGGCGACCGGGCCGGCGCCCGGCCGCTGTTCGGCGAGGTGCTGGCGCGCTGTGAGCGGGTGCTCGGCGAGGACGATCCGCTCACGACGATGATCGCGACGAGCCGCGCCTGGGTGGAGCGCGAGACGGGAGACCTGGACGCGGCGCTCACGCGGCACAACGAGGTGGAGCGCCGGTACACCGCGATGCTCGGCCCGGCCCATCCGTTCACCGTGGGCGTCCGGGGCAACCGAGGGCTGACGCTCCTCGCTCTCGGCGAACGGGACGCGGGGCGTGAGGAGATCGAGCGTACGTACGCAGGGATGTGCGAGGCGGTCGGAGTGGACCATCCCTGGGCCATCGGCTGCGCGCTCAACACCGCCGCCGCCCGTTCCCGGACCGGTGACGTGGAGAGCGCGGTGGTGCTGAGCGAAGAGACCGTGGGCCGGGCGCTCCGCGGGCGGGGCGGAGAACATCCGCTGACTCTCCTCTGCCTGCTGGGGCTCGCGGACGATCTGCGGGCGCTGCGGCGGACCTGGGAGGCCGGGAGGGCGGAGGAGGAGGCGCTGAACAGACTGGCGGCCACGCTGGGACCGCAGCACCCGGTGACGGTCGAGGCACGGCAACGGGCAAGGCCGCACTGGGACTTCGAGCCGCTGCTCATCTGAGCCCGGATACGCGGAAGGCCCGGCCCCGCGAAGTCCGCGGAACCGGGCCGAGCCGCACGTACGAGCGTCAGGCGTCGAAGACCTCGCTCACGAGCTGCTGCTGCTCCGCCTGGTGCCGCTTGGCCGAGCCGACCGCCGGCGACGAGGAGTGCGGGCGCGAGATACGCCGCAGCCGCTCGCCGTGCGGGATATCGGCGCCGACCGCCAGGTCCAGATGGTCGATCAGATTGAGCGCGATGAACGGCCAGGCGCCCTGGTTCGCCGGCTCCTCCTGCGCCCACAGATACTTTGCGGCGTTCGGGAACTTGGCGATCTCCGCCTGGAGTTCCGCGCCCGGCAGCGGATACAGCCGCTCGAGACGCAGGATCGCGGTGTCCGTGATGCCGCGCTTCTGCCGCTCGGCGTCCAGGTCGTAGTAGACCTTGCCGGCGCAGAAGACGACCTTGCGCACCGCGTTCGGGTCCACGCTCGTGTCACCGATCACCGGACGGAAGCCGCCGTCGGTGAACTCCTCCGCCTTGGAGGCCGCGGCCTTCAGACGCAGCATCGACTTCGGCGTGAAGACGACGAGCGGCTTGTGGTGCGGGTTGTGGACCTGCCAGCGCAGCAGATGGAAGTAGTTCGACGGCAGCGTCGGCATGGCGACCGTCATGTTGTTCTGCGCGCACATCTGGAGGAAGCGCTCCGGGCGCGCGGACGAGTGGTCCGGGCCCTGGCCCTCGTAGCCGTGCGGCAGCAGCAGCGTGACGCCGGAGGTCTGGCCCCACTTCTGCTCGGCCGAGGAGATGAACTCGTCCACGACCGTCTGCGCGCCGTTGACGAAGTCACCGAACTGGGCCTCCCACATCACCAGCGCGTCCGGCCTGGCCAGTGAGTAGCCGTACTCGAAGCCCATCGCCGCGTACTCGCTGAGCAGCGAGTCGTAGACGTTGTAACGGGCCTGCTCGCCGGTGAGGTACTGGAGCGGTGTGTAGTCCTCGCCGGTCTCCTGGTCGACCAGGACCGCGTGGCGCTGGCCGAACGTACCGCGGCGGGTGTCCTGGCCGGAGAGCCGGACCGGAGTGCCCTCCATCAGCAGCGAGCCGATGGCGAGCGTCTCGCCCATGCCCCAGTCGATCGTGCCGTCGTCCACCGAGGACGCGCGGCGCTGGAGCTGCGGCAGCAGCCGGGGATGGACGGTGACCGTGTCCGGGATGTTGACCTGCGACTCGGCGATCCGCTTGACGACCTCTCCCGAGACACCGGTGGCGACGGAGACCGGGAACTCGGCCTGGGCATCGGGCACCTGGGCCGGCGCGGGCTGCGAGGTGGCCTCGCGGACCTCCGCGAAGACCTTCTCCAGCTGGCCCTGGAAGTCCTGGAGCGCCTGCTCCGCCTCTTCCAGCGTGATGTCGCCGCGGCCGATCAGCGACTCGGTGTAGAGCTTGCGCACCGAGCGCTTCTTGTCGATCAGCCGGACCATCTGCGGATTGGTGAACTGCGGGTTGTCGCCCTCGTTGTGACCGCGGCGGCGGTAGCAGATGAGGTCGATCACCACGTCCTTGTTGAACGTCTGGCGAAACTCGAAGGCGAGCCGCGCGACACGGACCACGGCCTCCGGGTCGTCGCCGTTCACATGGATGATCGGTGCCTCGATCATGCGGGCGACATCGGTCGCGTACATGGAGGAGCGCGAGGACTCCGGCGAGGCGGTGAAGCCGACCTGGTTGTTGATCACGATATGTACCGTGCCGCCGGTGCGGTAGCCGCGGAGCTGCGACATGTTGAGCGTCTCGGCGACGACGCCCTGGCCGGCGAAGGCCGCGTCGCCGTGGAGCGCGAGCGGCAGCACCGTGAAGTCCGTGCCGCCCTTGTTGATGATGTCCTGCTTGGCGCGGACGACGCCCTCCAGGACCGGGTCGACCGCCTCCAGATGCGACGGGTTGGCGGTCAGCGAGACCTTGATCTGCTCGCCGTCCAGACCGGTGAAGGTGCCCTCGGCGCCCAGGTGGTACTTCACATCGCCGGAGCCGTGCATCGACTTCGGGTCGAGGTTGCCCTCGAACTCGCGGAAGATCTGCGCGTACGACTTGCCCACGATGTTCGCGAGGACGTTCAGCCGGCCGCGGTGGGCCATACCGATGACGACCTCGTCCAGCCGAGACTCGGCGGCGGCGTCCAGAACGGCGTCGAGCAGCGGGATGACGGACTCGCCGCCCTCCAGCGAGAACCGCTTCTGGCCGACGTACTTGGTCTGGAGGAACGTCTCGAACGCCTCGGCCGCGTTGAGCCGGCGCAGGATGCGCAGCTGCTCCTCGCGCTCCGGCTTGGCGTGCGGGCGCTCCACCCGGTCCTGGATCCACTTGCGCTGCTTCGGGTCCTGGATGTGCATGAACTCGATGCCGGTGGTGCGGCAGTACGAGTCGCGCAGCACGCCGAGGATGTCGCGCAGCTTCATCATCGACTTGCCGGCGAAGCCGCCGACCGCGAACTCCCGCTCCAGGTCCCACAGTGTGAGCCCGTGCTCGGTGATGTCCAGGTCGGGGTGCTTGCGCTGGAGGTAGTCCAACGGGTCGGTGTCGGCCATGACATGGCCGCGCACCCGGTAGGAGTGGATCAGCTCGAAGACGCGCGCGGGCTTGGTGACGTCCTCGTCGTGCGAGGCGTCGATGTCCTTGAGCCAGCGGACCGGCTCGTACGGGATGCGCAGCGCCTGGAAGATCTCGTCGTAGAAGTCGTTCTCGCCGAGGAGGAGCTGGCTGACGATCCGCAGGAACTCGCCGGAGGCGGCGCCCTGGATGACACGGTGGTCATAGGTCGAGGTCAGTGTCATGACCTTGGAGATGCCCAGCTTGTTCAGGGTGTCCTGCGAAGTGCCCTGGAACTCGGCCGGGTAGTCCATCGAGCCGACGCCCATGATGACCGACTGACCGGGCATCAGACGCGGTACGGAGTGGACCGTACCGAGGCCGCCCGGGTTGGTCAGCGAGACGGTGACGCCCGTGAAGTCGTCCATCGTCAGCTTGTTGGCGCGGGCGCGGCGGACGATGTCCTCGTACGCCTGCCAGAACTCGAAGAAGTTGAGCGTCTCGGCCTTCTTGATGCCGGCGACGACGAGCTGGCGGTCGCCGTTCGGCTTCACCAGGTCGATGGCCAGACCGAAGTTGACGTGCTCGGGCTTGACCAGCGTCGGCTTGCCGTCGCGCTCCGCGTAGGAGTAGTTCATCGACGGCATCGCCTTGAGCGCCTGCACCATCGCGTACCCGATGAGGTGCGTGAAGGAGATCTTGCCGCCGCGTGCGCGCTTGAGGTGGTTGTTGATGACGATGCGGTTGTCGAAGAGCAGCTTCACCGGGACGGCGCGCACGGAGGTGGCCGTGGGCAGTTCCAGCGAGGCGTTCATGTTCTTCACGACGGCGGCCGACGGGCCGCGCAGCGTCACATACTCCGGGCCCTCGGCCGCCGTGGCGGGCTTCGCCGGGGCCGGAGCGGCCTTGGCGGCCGGGGCGGCGGCCGGAGCC
>NZ_FMDK01000998.1 GCF_900091995.1 Streptomyces sp. MnatMP-M17 | reverse complement strand
ATTGAAAGGGGACGAAGGAAACGGACCCGTAAGGGCACCGCGCCTTCAACTACCAATGCCAGAACCGAAGTACCGGATCCGCGCGCTGCACACGGCGGCCACGATCACCGTCTACCAGGCGTATTCGCCGGCCATCGGCCTGCCCACGGCCCGTGACGGACGGTTCCCCGCCGCCTGGAAGCGGGATCGTATGACATGGATCAAGCCTTCGTTCCTGTGGATGATGTACCGCTGCGGCTGGGGCACCAAGGAGGGCCAGGAGACCGTACTCGCCGTGGAGATCTCCCGGGACGGCTTCGAGTGGGCGCTGCGGAACGCCTGTCTGTCGCACTACGACCGTGCCGTGCATCCCGACCAGGCGGCCTGGAAGCGGGAGCTGAGGACGGCTCCCGCCCGGGTGCAGTGGGATCCGGAGCGGGATCTGGACCTTCGGCCGCTGCCGTACCGCTCGCTTCAGCTCGGTCTGTCCGGCGAGGCCGCGCGGCGGTACGCGGACGAGTGGATCGTCTCCGTCACGGATGTGACCTCGCTCGCGCACCGGATCCATGCCCTGGTGCGCGAGGGCGACCGGTCCACCGCCGAGAAGCTGCTTCCCGCCGAGACCGGCTATCCGGCCGGTGAAGAACTCCTCTCCCACCTGAGCGCCGCCTGAGACCTGCCTGTGTACCGCGTCTGGTGTAGGTGTCCTTCACCTCGTACTACCCGAGGAGGCCACCGAGTTCCGACCGGTGGCAGCGGCATCGGTTGCAGGGCCCGTTTAGGGTTCAAGCATGGAGACCCGAACCCCCCGCCGGTCCCGGCCGCGCCCGCGCTGGCTCGTGGGCGTGGCCGCTTTCGCCGTGCTTGTCGGAGCCGGTACCTGGACCGCCGTCGCCTCGGACGGGCCGCCCGCCGTCCATCAGCAGGACCAGGTGCTGAACATGCCCGGCGCCCGGATCGACACCTCGTACTTCACCACCGACGGCGGACGCAGACCCGCCGTGCTGATCGGGCACGGCTTCGGCGGCAGCAAGGACGATGTGCGGGCCCAGGCCCAGAAGCTCGCGCGTGACGGATACGCGGTGCTGACCTGGTCGGCGCGCGGCTTCGGGAAGTCCACCGGAGAGATCGGGCTCAACGACCCCGACCACGAGGTCAAGGATGTCTCCCGGCTGATCGACTGGCTGGCGAAGCGGCCCGAGGTCCGGCTCGACGGCAAAGGCGATCCCAGGGTGGGCGTGACCGGTGCCTCCTACGGAGGCGCCGTTTCCCTGCTCGCCGCCGGATACGACCAGCGCGTCGACGCGATCGCGCCGCTGGTCACCTACTGGAACCTCGGCGACGCGCTCTTCCCCGACGGTGTCTTCAAAAAACTCTGGGCCGGGATCTTCTTCTCCACCGGTGGCGGCTGCACCACCTTTGAAAAGCAGCTCTGCGCCATGTACGAACGCGTCGCCGTCTCCGGCACACCGGACACCGCCGCCCGTGAGCTGCTGGAGGAGCGCAGCCCGTCCGCCGTCGGCGACCGTATCGATGTGCCCGCGCTGATCGTGCAGGGCCAGACCGACTCCCTCTTCCCGCTCGGCCAGGCCGATGCCATGGCCAAGGCGATCAGTGCCAACGGCGCGCCCGTCGACGTCGACTGGATGGCGGGCGGACACGACGGCGGTGACCAGGAGAGCGACCGGCTCCAGGGCCGGATCTCGTCCTGGTTCGACCGCTATCTCAAGGACGAGAAGGGCACGGACACCGGACCCGCCTTCCGGGTCAGCCGTACCGGAGGCATCGACTCCACCGATGGCCAGACCCAGCTCCGTGGCGCGAGCAGCGATCGCTATCCGGGCCTGGAGAGCGGCTCCACCACCGTGCCGCTCGCGGGAGGCACCCAGACATTCGCCAACCCGGCCGGCGCCAGCCCGCCCGGAGTCTCGGCCGTGCCGGGACTGACCGGCGGAGTCTCCCAGCTCTCCTCGCTCGGCGTCGGCCTCTCCCGCGACTTCCCCGGGCAGTACGCGGGCTTCGACTCCCGGCCACTGGCACATTCGCTGCGGATCACCGGCTCACCGACGGTCCGGGCCACGGTCGCCTCCAGCAGCGGTGACGCGGTGCTCTTCGCCAAGGTGTACGACGTCGGCCCCGACGGCCGGTCGCAGGTGCTTCCCTCGCAGCTTGTCGCGCCCGTACGCGTGGAGGACGCACGCCAGGGCAGGACTGTCGGGCTGACGCTGCCCGCCATCGACCATCAGATCGTGCCCGGCCACCGGCTCCGGGTCGTCCTCGCCGCCACCGACCTCGGCTATGCCTCGCCGGTCACTCCGGCCACCTACCGGGTCGCCCTGGACGGCCCGCTGACCGTGCCCACCGTGCCCGCCCTCACCACCGGCTCCGCCGGGCTGCCCTGGTGGGTCTGGGGACTGCCGGCGGCGGGCGCGCTGATCGCGGGCGCCCTGCTGCTCACCGCGCGCCGCCGCACCAACGCCCCGGCACCCGATCCCGCGCTCGCCGAGGTGCCCTTGCAGATCACCGATCTGAGCAAGCGGTACGCCAAGTCCGCCGACCGGTACGCGGTACGGGATCTCTCCCTCCGGGTCGAGAAGGGGCAGGTGCTCGGTCTGCTCGGCCCGAACGGCGCGGGCAAGACCACCACTCTGCGCATGCTGATGGGCCTGATCAGCCCGGACGCCGGTGAGATCCGGGTCTTCGGGCATGCCGTACGGCCGGGTGCTCCCGTGCTCTCCCGCGTCGGCTCGTTCGTCGAAGGCGCGGGCTTCCTGCCGCATCTTTCGGGACGGGACAATCTGGAGCTGTACTGGCAGGCCACCGGCCGCCCGGCCGAGGACTCCCATATCGAGGAGGCCCTGGAGATCGCCGGGCTCGGGGACGCTCTCGCACGGGCCGTACGCACCTACTCCCAGGGCATGCGGCAGCGGCTCGCCATCGCACAGGCCATGCTCGGTATGCCTGATCTGCTGATCCTTGACGAACCGACCAACGGTCTCGACCCGCCGCAGATCCGCGAGATGCGGGATGTGATGATCCGATACGCGGCCGACGGCAGAACGGTCATCGTCTCCAGCCATCTCCTCTCCGAGGTCGAACAGTCCTGTACTCATCTCGTGGTCATGCACCGCGGGCAGCTCATCCAGGCAGGCCCGGTCGCGGAGATCACCGGCTCCGGCGACACCCTGCTCATCACCACCGCCGAGCAGGTGTCCGAGCCCGTCATCGGGAAGGTCGCCGCGCTGGCGGGCATCGGCTCGGCCGTACGCACGGACGACGGACTGCTCGTACAGCTCGACGGTGCGAGCGGCAGTTCCCTGATCACCGAGCTGGTACGGCTGGACGTACCGATCACGGGCGTCGGGCCGCACCGCCGCCTGGAGGACGCGTTCCTCACCCTGATCTCAGGAGGCTCCGCATGAGCGCGCTGATCGAATCGGCCCCCGGCTACCGGACACGGCGCACCCTGCCGCTCCGCGTCGAGGCGCTGCGCCAGCTCAAGCGCCGGCGGACGCTGGCGATGGGCGGCGTGCTGGTCGCTCTGCCCTTCATCCTGGTCGCGGCGTTCGCGATCGGCGGCACTCCGGGCGCCGGTGAGAACAACCGGGTGACCCTGATCGAGACCGCGACCGCGTCCGGCGCCAACTTCGCCGCCACCTGTCTCTTCGTCTCCGCGGGCTTTCTGCTCGTCGTGCCCGTCGCGCTGTTCTGCGGAGACACCGTGGCCTCCGAGGCGAGCTGGTCCTCGCTGCGCTATCTCCTCGCCGCGCCCGTGCCCAGGGCCCGGCTGCTCTGGAGCAAGCTGGTGGTGGCGCTCGGTATGAGCGCGGCGGCGATGGTGCTGCTGCCGCTGGTCGGGCTGGCGGTGGGCACGGCGGCATACGGCTGGCGGCCACTCGAACTGCCCACGGGCGGCACTCTGGCCTCCGCCGACGCCCTGCCGCGGCTGGCTCTGGTCGTCGCGTTCATCTTTGTCTCCCAACTGGTCACCGCGGGACTCGCTTTCTGGCTGTCGACCAAGACCGATGCCCCGCTGGGCGCGGTCGGCGGCGCGGTCGGTCTGACGATCGTCGGCAATGTGCTGGACGCCGTGACGGCGCTGGGATCATGGCGGGACTTCCTGCCCGCGCACTGGCAGTTCGCCTGGGCGGACGCGCTTCAGCCGCAGCTCGAATGGGGCGGCATGCTGAAGGGCTCGGCGATCTCGGTGACCTATGCGCTGATCCTCTTCGCCCTGGCCTTCCGCGGCTTCTCCCGTAAGGACATCGTTTCCTAGGCCCTCGATTCACCCGGCCCTAGATCCACCCTCTTCGAGCCGCTTCCGCGCCCGCCCGGAAGCGGCTCGTCGTGCCGAGGGCGGTGAGCAGCTCGCCGACGCGACGGCTGTATGTCCGGCTCGACATCCCGAGCCGGGTGGCCGCCGTCTCGTCCGTGAGCCCGGCCAGCAGGGCTTCCAGCACAGGCCGGAGCTGTCCCGGCAGCACTCCGGGCGTGGGGAGCGCGGCCGTCGGGAGCTCCTCGCCCGTCTCCCACCACGCCTGGTGCGTACGGACCAGCGCCTGGACGATCACCGGATCGCGGATCAGCAGCAGTCCGTGGTAGTGGAGTTGGAGATCGAGCGGAACCGCCGCCACCGCGCGGTCGACCAGGATCATCTTGAACGGGATGGAGTCCGTCTGTCTGGCCCGGCCGGGAAGCTGACGCGGCAGCGGATACGCGAGCCCGGCCAGCCCGTGCCGTGGCACGATCCGGCGGACGCCGACCGAGGGCGAGCGGCCACGTCCCTTTCCGCCGACGCCGGGACCCGTGCCCGCGCCGCCGTCCTGCCAGTCCAGATCGCCCGCCGCCCGTACACAGGCGCTGGCGAACTCAAGGAACTGCTCGGGAATGCACTGGCCCAGACAGCTTCCCGGATCGTCGAAGATCAGCAGTTCACGGCGGGCGGAGCGGACCAGAGCCGTCAGTGTGGCCGTCACCTGACGCACCCCTCGGATCTGCCGGCCGGGAGGATGGAGCGTGTCCACCACGTCCTCCCGCATCACGCCCAACGACAGCGCCGACCTGTTGAGCACGGACCCTGAAACATCCGCCACGGCTGACCACCCCCGCCATCCCCTCGGAGCCGTACGCCACTCCATGTACGCACATCATCGCTCACCGTGACAAGTGCAGTTCAGGGAGTGGCGACTCCATGCCAGAGCCTCGGCAATCCGCCCTTTCTGCCACATGCTGGTGATCACTCGGTATGAAACGACACAAGCTGTCCGGGACAACCCACGACAAGTGAGACACATGAGACGGAGGGAGGATGACGATGAACCGCCAAGGACGGGCCAGGGACCGGCCGAACCTTCACCGATGAGGATGACCCGCCCGGGCGACTCTTCACCGTGATCGAGGAGCACTCAAGAACGGTGCCGTGCCTGCCTCTTGGTGCGAGATGATGGATCGCATGGCCACTTTGCTGCTCGCTCTCTCCGCGATCTCCACAGGTCTGTACGCGGGGAACTTCCTCATATTCCAGACCGGTGTCATGCCCGCCCTTGCCCGGCTGACGGACGAGCAGTTCGTCCCGGCCATGCGCAGGATCAACGAGCTGGTGCCGCGCCCGCTCTTCCTGCTGACCTTCTTCGCCATAGTGGGCTTCCCGATAGCGGCCCTCGCCGTCCCGGTCGACGGCCGCTCCGAGAACCAGAAGTGGCTTCTGGTGGCGGGACTGGTCTGTGTGGTCCTCAACCATTTCATCACCATCGGCGGCAATGTCCCGCTCAACAACCAGCTCGCCGCGTCGACTTCCTCTCCTGACAGTGTGGTGCGCAAGGCGTTCGAGTCGCGCTGGAACGCCTGCCACCGGGCCCGCACCCTGTTCTCCGTCGCCGGCTTCATCCTGGTGGTCAGCGCCACCCTCTCGTAACGAGTCGGCGAGGCGGGCGGGCAGGTCCGGCGGCAGGGTTGTGGGCGTCAGACGACCTTGAAGTTGGCCATCATGCCCATCCCGCCATGGTCGATCAGATGACAGTGGTACGGGAACACTCCGCGATGACTGTTGAATGTCACCAGGAGTTTGACGCTCTGACCGGGCATCACCACCACGGTGTCCTTGCGCCCCGCCTCCGAAGCGGGGACTGGGCCCCCGTCGCGTTCGAGGACGCGGAACTGCACCAGATGCATATGGAAGTTGTGCGGTATGAGCGTGCTGGCGTTGGTGACGGTCCAGACCTCGGTGGCGCCCCAGTTCACGGTCGTGTCGATACGGTTCGGGTCGTAGCCCTTGCCGTTGATGAAGCCCTGCTGAGTGGCGCCCGTCTCGTCCATGCTGAGCTGGAAGCTCCGCTCCACGGTGGCCTTCCGCGGCGCCGGCAGTGAGGTGAGGGTGGCGGGGACCCTGCTCGGGTCGTGCACCCGGGCGCCGACGTCGAACCGCATGACCTGGCCGATCTCCTCCACCGGCCCCGGACCCATCAGGTTCTTCAGAACGAGCTGGGTGCCCGGGCGGTACTGAGCGAAGTCGATGACCAGATCGGCGCGTTCACCGGGGGTCAGCAGAAGCTGTGTGGTCGGGACCGGCTTCTCCAGCAGTCCGCCGTCGGAGCCTATCTGAGTCATCGGGCTGCCGTCGGAGAGCTCAAGCGCGAAGAACCGCAGGTTGGAGGCGTTGACCAGCCGGAGGCGGTATTTGCGTCCCTTGACCTTCATCACCGGCCAGGGCCTGCCGTTGACCAGGATCGTCGTCCGGTTGAAGGCGTCGTCCATCTCGTAGACGAGCTGCGCGTCCGTGTCGAACCGCGCGTCGCGCAGGACCAGCGGCACCTCGAACTCGCCGGAGGGCAGCCCGAGCGCGTCCTCCCTGTCGTCGCCCAGCAGATAGACATTGGACAGCCCGCGGTAGACATGCTCGGACTCCATGTGGTGCGCGTGGTCGTGCATCCACAGAGTCGCGCCCGGCTGGGAGTTGGCGTATGTGTATGTCCTGGTGGCGCCCGGCGCGATCGTGTCCATCGCGCCGCCGTCGTCGGCCGGCGGGTTGTTGCCGCCGTGCAGATGCACCGAGGTCGGCATGGACAGCGAGTTGACCTGCTTGACCACCACGGTCCGTCCGGAGCGCGCCCGTATCGTCGGGCCCGGGAAGGAGCCGTTGTAGGTGAACAGCTCCGTCGTGGTGCCCGGCAGGATCTCGCGCCGGGCCTTGGCCATCACCACCGAGTAGTAGTCCGTGGTCGCCGATCTGCGGACCGGCGCGAGCACCGGTGGCCGGGTGAGAGGCGCGCTGAACGGCGTGACAGGACCGGCGGGGAAGGGC
>NZ_FMDK01000588.1 GCF_900091995.1 Streptomyces sp. MnatMP-M17 | reverse complement strand
GCCAGGTCCCGCCGCCGGCCGCGCCGTCTCCGTACGGCCAGCCCGCACCGGCCCCGTACGGACAGCCCGCGCCCGCGCCGTTCGGTCAGCAGCCGCCCGGTCCGCCTCTGGGCGGCCCTCCTCAGGGCGTGCCCCAAGGTGTGCCGCCCGGCGGCGCCGGTCTCCAGGCCGCCCTTCAGCCGTACAAGGAACTGCCCACGGGCCAGCGCTGGACTCCGCAGAACGGCCAGCTCGTGCGGGTCGACCTCGGCATGGGCGGCACTCCGGTCCTCGCCCGCCAGGGCAGCATGGTGATGTACCAGGGCAAGGTCGACTTCAGCTACAAGGGCGCCGGTTTCGCCGGCCGTATCGTCGGCAACGCCACCGGCCAGGAGATGCAGCTCATGCGCTGTACAGGCCGCGGCCAGGTGTTCCTCGCCGAAGAGGGCGCGCATCTGCATCCCGTGGAGCTCCAGGGCGACGGTATCTGTGTCTCGGCGGAGAATGTCCTCGCCTTCGACGAGTCCCTCCAGTACGAGGTCCGCCGTGTCGAGGGCCATGGCATCCCCGGCGGCGCCCTGTTCACCATGCTCTTCCAGGGCACAGGCACCGTCGTCGTGAAGACTCACGGCACTCCGGTGGTCCTGCCCGTCACGCCCACGACCTTCGCCGACTGCAATGCTGTCGTCGCGTGGTCGGCCGCGTCCCAGGTGATCATCTCCAGCCAGGTCAGACTGCGCCGCAACGCGTATCCCGGCCACAGCGGAGAGACCGTGAACCTCCAGTTCCGGGGAGCCCCCGGCAACTTCATCGTCGTCCAGCCGTACGAGGTCTGAGGGAGCCCGGACCATGAACCAACAGCTCACGGGCTACGCCCCCACCCCCATCGCGGCCCGGATGGAGAACCACGGCCGTGCCATGCTCAAGGTCGCCATGGCCTCGGGGCACGACCTCTTCGCACGGACCGGCTCGATGGTCGCCTACGAAGGCTTCATCCAGTACGAGCCGAATCCGCCCGCCATCCGCCAGATCGCCTCCCAGTGGGTCACCGGCGAGGGCACGCCTCTGATGAAGTGCTCCGGCGACGGTCTGCTCTATCTCGCCGACTACGGCGCGGATGTTGTCGTCATCAACCTCGACAACGACGCCCTCTCGGTCAACGGCACCAATCTGCTGGCCTTCGACGCCCATCTCCAGTGGGGCGTCGAGCGGGTGAAGGGCCTGGCCAAGTTCGCCGGGCAAGGGCTGTGGAACGTACAGATCTCCGGGACCGGCTGGGTCGCGTTGACCTCGCGCGGTACTCCGATCGTGGTCGACTGCGGCCGTGGAGAGGACGAGACCTATGTCGACCCGGACGCCCTTGTCGCCTGGTCCCCGGCCCTCAAGGTGAAGGGCAAGCGCAGCCTGAAGGCCTCGGCGCTGATAGGGCGAGGCAGCGGAGAGGCCTTCCAGATGGCCTTCTCCGGCCAGGGCATCGTCGTCGTACAGCCCAGCGAGGACAGCACCGACCGTCTGCGGATCCAGGGCTGAGAGGAGCGAGAACACATCATGCAGAGTCCGCTTTTCGCCTATACGGAACAGCAGTCCCAGGAGCGGTACGCGGTGCAGAACCCGCAGCTCCTGCGGGTGGCGCTCACCGGCCAGGACGATGTCCTCGCCCGCAAGGGCGCGATGGTCGCCTATCAGGGGCTGATCGACTTCGACGGTGAGTACCAGTCGCAGGGCCAGCGGCAGGCCCGCGCCCGCACCGGTGAGGGCCTCGATCTGATGCGCTGCTCCGGGCAGGGCACGGTCTATCTGGCCAATCTCGCCCAGTACATCCATGTGGTGGAGGTCGAGCAGGAAGGGATGACGGTCGACAGCGCCTATGTGCTGGCGCTCGACTCCTCGCTGCACACCGAGGTCATCGCGGTGGACAGCCAGTACGGCATCTCCGGCTCCGGCAAGTACCAGCTCAATATCTCCGGCCGGGGCAAGGTCGCGCTGATGACCTCGGGCCAGCCGCTGATGCTCCAGATCACGCCGGACAAGTACGTCAACGCCGACGCCGACGCGATCGTCGCCTGGTCCTCCTCACTGCGGGTCCAGATGCAGGCGCAGACACACTCCTCCGGAGTGCTGAGGCGGCGCGGCAACACCGGCGAGGGCTGGGAGCTGAGCTTCCTCGGGCAGGGCTTCGCGCTCGTACAGCCCAGTGAGGTCATGCCGCCGCAGAACGCGCAGATCGGACAGGGCGTGGCCGCGCAGTTCGGCATGGGCCAGCACGGAGCACACGGTCAGAACCAGAACAATGCCTGGAGCAGATGACCGCGCTCCGGCCGCCGCGCGCTGAGCGGAAGGAGGCGGCCTCCTCAGGGAGGCTGCCTCCTTCGCGGCCGTTCTCGTGGCCGTTCTCCAGCAGTGGCCGTCCGGTTAGTGGCGGCCGTCCAGCGCGGCCCGCGTCCGCTCCACCAGCCGTACGACCGAGCCGTCGGCCACCTCCGCCGCCTCCTCGTAGGAGAACCAGCGCAGGTCCAGCGACTCCTCGCTGATCCGCTCGACCGCTCCGGCCGGTGCCAGCGCCGCGTACTGGACATCAAGATGCCAGTGGCACGGTGCCGGAATGGCATGCCGGTCGAGCTGGACAGGACCGCCCTCCAGCGGTCGCAGACCGAGGATCCCGGACTCCTCCGTGGCCTCCCGCAGCGCGGCGCGCTCCAGAGTGTCGTCACCAGGCTCGCAGTGACCGCCCATCTGGAGCCACATACCGAGCTTCTTGTGCAAGGTCAGCAGCACCTTGCCGCGTTCCGGATCGATGACCAGCGCGCTGGCCGTGAGATGTCCCGCCGTGCAGGACTTCCACATCGCGTCCGGATGGGCGGACAAATGATCCAGATAGAGCCCGCGCAGGTCCTCCTGGCCCTCGTACCGGCTCTCATAGCCCTTCAGTACGAGGGCGGCGTCGTCATGCAGGCTCACTGGTCGGTGTCGTCCTTGCCACCCTTGCCACCCTTGCCGTCCGGTTCGTCCGCCGCCTCGCCGAGCATCCTGTCCAGCTCGGAGAAGTCCAGCTGCTCGTGGTGGACGAAGCCGTCCGGATCGTCCAGATCCGAAGCCGTCGGCAGCATGTCCGGGTGCTCCCACAGCCGGTCGCGGCCGTCGACTCCGCGTGCGTCCGTGAGCGACGCCCACAGCCGGGCGGCGTCGCGCAGCCGGCGCGGCCGGAGCTGAAGACCAATGAGCGTGGCGAAGGTCTGCTCGGCGGGGCCGCCGGAGGCACGGCGCCTGCGCAACGTCTCGCGCAGCGCGTCCGCTCCGGTGAGCCGCGACTTCGCGGCCTCGTGCACCACCGCGTCCACCCAGCCCTCGACCAGCGCGAGCGCCGTTTCGAGACGGGCCAGCGCGGCCTTCTGCTCCGGAGTGTCCTCCGGCTGGAACATGCCCTGCTGGAGCGCTTCCTGAAGCTCCTCGGGATGCGTGGGATCGAACTGGCCGACCACATCCTCCAGCTTGGTGGTGTCGACCTTGATCCCGCGGGCATAGCCCTCGACCGCGCCGAACATATGCGACCGCAGCCAGGGCACATGGGCGAAGAGCCGCTGGTGGGCGGCCTCGCGCAGAGCCAGATACAGCCGGATCTCGTCCTTGGGCACACCGAGGTCCTTGCTGAACGCCTCGATGTTCAGCGGGAGGAGCGCGGCCTTGCCGGCCGGGCCCAGCGGCAGCCCGATGTCCGTGGAGCCGACCACCTCGCCCGCCAGCACGCCCACGGCCTGCCCGATCTGCTGGCCGAACATGGCGCCGCCCATGGAGCGCATCATCCCGATCAGCGGGCCCGCCACGGACTGCATCTCCTCGGGCAGCACCTCGCCCATGGCCGTGCCGACACGCTCCGCCACCGGGTCCACGAGCTGCTGCCACGCGGGCAGCGTCGCCTCGACCCACTCGGCGCGGCTCCACGCCACCGAGGTGCTCGCGCCGGACGGCAGGGACGTCACACCGTCCAGCCACAGATCGGCCAGCCGTACGGCCTCGTCCACCGCGGCGCGCTCCGAAGGGCCGACGCTGGAGTCCTTGGTGCCGTCAGGCGTGCCCTGTGCGACCGTCTGGCGGGCGATCTGCTTGGCCATGTCCCAGTTGACGGGACCGCCCTCATAGCTGAGCATCTGGCCGAGCTGCTGGAAGGCCGCGCCCAGGTCGCTCGGGTTCAGCGAACCGAACATCGCGGCGAACGGATTGTCACCGCCGCCCGCGCCGCCCGGCAGCCCGAACCCGAAGTTTCCGAAGGGATTGCCGGGACCGCCCTGACCACCGGCACCCTGACCACCTCCGGCAGGGTCCTTCTTCTTGCCGTCGCCGTCCTCCGGCTCCTCCGGCGGAAGGCCGAATCCGAATGGGGTGTCACTCACGGGGTTCCTCGGCTCGTAGGGCCACCGGCTTCTGCCGGCGGCGGCTGCCCGACTACACCACCCAGCCTAAGCGGCACCGGGTGGACGAGGGCGGTGCCGCGTGCCGTCGGCCGGGCCCGGCCGCACGACCCGGACTCCGCCTTCGGCCCGCTCGGTCCGCCGCCTCAGGCGGCCTCGCACGGCTGCGACACCCGGGCGGCTTCCGGGCTCAGTGCTCCGTCGGCCTGTGGCCTGCGGCAGGATGGACGTCACCTGGTACGTACGCGTCATTCACGTACGTATTGAAGACAACCGCTGGAGACGCCCGGTGAGTTCCCCAGATCCGCAGGTTCGCGCAGCGCGAAACCGCTCAACCACGCACCCGTCCCGGGGCCCTGTCGTCGCGGTCACCGGCGCCGCCTCCGGCGTCGGTGACCTGCTCACCCGGCGCCTCGCCGCTTCCGACGAGATCAAGCAGGTCATCGCCATCGACGAGCGCCGAGGCGAGGTCTCCGAGGCGCAGTGGCACATCCTCGACGTCCGCGATCCGGCCATCGCGGAGAAGTTGCGCGGCGCGGACGTGGTGGTACACATGGCGCTCGATCTCGATCTGGAGACCGATCCCGCCGCCCGAACGGCCTACAACGTACGAGGAACCCAGACCGTGCTCACGGCGGCAGCCGCGGCGGGCGTCCACCGTGTCGTGCTGTGCACCTCGGCGATGGTCTACGGCGCGCTGCCCGACAACGACATCCCGCTCTCCGAGGACGCCGAGCTGCGTGCGACGGCCGAGGCCACGGGCGTCGGCGATCTGCTGGAGATCGAGCGGCTGGGCCGCCGGGCGCCCCGTGCGCACCCAGGGCTCAATGTGACGGTCGTACGGCCCGCCGTCCTGGTCGGCGGTACGGACACGGCCCTCACCCGCTATTTCGAGTCACCGCGGCTGCTCGTGGTCGCCGGATCCCGTCCCACCTGGCAGTTCTGCCATGTCGAGGATCTGGTGAGCGCCCTGGAGTACGCGGCGCTCGAAAAGGCCGACGGGGAGTTCGCGGTGGGCTGCGACGGCTGGCTGGAGCAGGAGGAGGTCGAGGAGCTGAGCGGCATCCGCCGGATGGAGCTGCCGTCCGCGGTCGCCCTGGGAGCCGCGGCCAGGCTGCACAGGATCGGTCTCACGCCCTCTCCGGCCGGCGATCTCGCGTACACGATGCATCCCTGGGTGGTCAGCGTCAGCAGGCTGCACGACGCGGGCTGGCGGCCACGGTGGACCAACGAGGAGGTGCTCGCCGCGCTGCTGGAGGAGGTGGAGGGCCGGCACACGGTCGTCGGGCGCCGGCTCGGCCGCAAGGACGCCACCGCGGCGGGCGCGGCGGGCGCGACGGTTGCGCTGCTCGGTACGGCCGCGCTGGTACGGCGGGGCCGCC
>NZ_FMDK01000832.1 GCF_900091995.1 Streptomyces sp. MnatMP-M17 | reverse complement strand
CCCCCATCCGTTCGGGAAGTGTCATCCCCGCGGACGCGGCGGACGCGGCGGACGCGGCGGCGGATGCCGGAGCGGCGGCAGGCGCGGAGGCGACGACGGCGAGCAGTGTGGCGGCGAGCACGAGAGCGGTACGCATGGTTCGGACCGTATGCCGCCCGCCGCGACACGGCCTCCCGGGCCACCGTCGCGTTACTCCGTACGGCGGTGCCGCGCCCTCGGTCCGTCCTGCGCCTTCAGTCGGTCCGCGCGGGCAGTGGCAGCGGCAGCGCGGGCAGCCCGTCCAGGCTCACTCCGACATGGTCCTTCTTCGCGCAGTACGCGGCGAACTCCTCGTCCGACTTACGGCCGAAGTGCTCGGCGTGCTGCGTCCGCTCCTCCCGGTAGTCCATGAAGGGCACCGCGAAACCGCACGCGTCACCGATGCGTACGGCGTGGATCACGATGATCGCGCGGGCGCTGGGCCCGTCGGTGTCCTTGAAGTACGGGATGTACTCGGCCCAGCGCGGATCGTCACGGAAGACCGGCTCTCCCCGGCCGTGCACCCGCAGCACCTTGGGCGGCCCGGTGAACGCGCACCACATCAGCGTGATCCGGCCGTTCTCCCGCAGATGCGCGATGGTCTCGGCGCCGCTGCCGCCGAAGTCGAGATACGCCAGCGTCAGCTCGTCGATCACGACAAGAGTGCCGGCCCGTCCCTTGGGCGAGAGATTGACATGGCCGTCGTCCGCCAGCGGAGCGGTGGCGGTGAAGAAGACGGGCTGTTCCTCGATGAAGGTGCGTATCCGGCCGTCGATCCGTTCGTAGCGCTTTCCCATGCCCTCGATTATCCGCGCCCGCGCCCGGGCGGCGAGGATGTTTTCGGCTCGTGGGACCGCCGCGCCCGACCGACCATGGAGCTATGACGAGGACAACGAAAAGGCAGAAGCACGAGGTACGCGTCCGCCGGGCGTACGAGCCGCCGGAGCCTGAGGACGGCACCCGTGTCCTGGTCGACCGGCTCTGGCCGCGCGGTCTGGCGAAGGAGGCCGCCGCGCTGGACGAGTGGCTGAAGGACGCCGCGCCCTCGGCGGAGCTGCGCACGTGGTACGGGCACGATCCCGGGCGGTTCGAGGAGTTCGCAGGACGGTACGGCGCGGAGCTGGCCGCACCGGATCACGCGGAGGCGCTCGGCCGGCTGCGCGAGCTGGCCGCCGAGGACACGCTCACCCTGCTCACGGCCACCAAGGATCTGCGCTACAGCCATGCGCCGCTGCTGGCCGCGGAGGTGCGCCAGGGCGCGCGGTGACCGCGCCGCCAGGGCACGCGTTGACAAAACAATACGGTGCAGCGCATAGTTATACCCGTCAGTGAATGCACCGTAAGGAGATACCCGTGACCGAGCGCGTCGTACTCGCCTACTCGGGCGGCCTGGACACCTCCGTCGCCATCGGATGGATCGCCGAGGAGACGGGCGCCGAGGTCATCGCCGTCGCCGTGGATGTCGGCCAGGGCGGCGAGGACATGGATGTCATCCGTAAGCGCGCGCTCGCCTGCGGTGCCGTCGAGGCCGAGGTCGCGGACGCCAAGGACGAGTTCGCCGAGGAGTACTGCCTTCCGGCGATCAAGGCCAACGCCCTCTACATGGACCGCTATCCGCTGGTCTCCGCGCTCTCCCGGCCGACGATCGTCAAGCATCTCGTCGCCGCCGCGCAGAAGCACGGCGCCGGAATCGTCGCCCACGGCTGCACCGGCAAGGGCAACGACCAGGTGCGCTTCGAGGCGGGCATCACCGCTCTCGGCCCGGACTTGAAGTGCATCGCTCCGGTCCGTGACTACGCGATGACCCGGGACAAGGCGATCGCCTTCTGCGAGGAGAAGAACCTCCCGATCGCGACCACCAAGAAGTCGCCGTACTCCATCGACCAGAACGTCTTCGGACGGGCCGTCGAGACGGGCTTCCTGGAGGACATCTGGAACGCGCCGATCGAGGACATCTACGAGTACACGCAGAATCCCGCCGTCGCCCGCGAGGCCGACGAGGTCACCATCTCCTTCAAGGAGGGCGTGCCGGTCGCCGTCGACGGCAGGCCCGTCACCGTCCTCCAGGCGATCCAGCAGCTCAACGAGCGGGCCGGCGCCCAGGGCATCGGCCGGATCGACATGGTCGAGGACCGGCTCGTGGGCATCAAGTCCCGTGAGGTGTACGAGGCGCCCGGCGCGATCGCGCTGATCACCGCGCACCAGGAGCTGGAGAATGTCACCGTCGAGCGCGAGCTGGCCCGCTACAAGCGGCAGGTCGAGCAGCGCTGGGGCGAGCTGGTCTACGACGGCCTGTGGTTCTCGCCGCTCAAGCGCGCCCTGGACGGCTTCATCAACGAGGCGAACCAGCATGTGACCGGCGACATCCGGATGACCATGCACGGCGGCCGGGCCGTGGTGACCGGGCGCAGGTCGCAGGAGTCGCTGTACGACTTCAACCTCGCCACCTATGACTCGGGCGACACCTTCGACCAGTCCAAGGCGCAGGGCTTCATCGAGATCTTCGGCCTCTCCGCGAAGATCGCCGCGCGCCGCGACCTCCAGGCGTAGCCTCGTCTCGCCCTGCGCGAACCATCCGCCTCCCCGTTCCTCCACGGCGGGGAGGCGGTCGTACTTCCCGATCCCTCCAAGGAGCAGCAGTGAGCAGCAACAACGGTGATGTCCGGCTCTGGGGCGGCCGTTTCGCCGACGGACCCGCCGAGGCCCTGGCCAAGCTCTCCGCGTCGGTCCACTTCGACTGGCGGCTCGCGCCGTACGACATCGCCGGCTCCCGCGCCCATGCCCGTGTCCTCCACAAGGCCGGACTGCTCACCGCCGACGAACTGACCCGGATGCTCGCCGGACTCGACCGGCTCGAAGCGGATGTCGCCGACGGCTCGTTCACCGGCACCATCGCCGACGAGGACGTCCACACCGCCCTGGAGCGCGGGCTGCTGGAGCGGCTCGGCCCGGACCTCGGCGGCAAGCTGCGCGCCGGACGGTCCCGCAACGACCAGGTCGCCACGCTCTTCCGGATGTATCTGCGCGACCACGCCCGGATCATCGGCGGGCTGATCGCCGGTCTCCAGGACGCGCTGGTCGGACTGGCCGAGGCGCACCCGGCCGTCGCGATGCCGGGCCGTACGCACCTCCAGCACGCCCAGCCCGTGCTCTTCGCCCACCATGTGCTGGCGCATGTGCAGTCGCTGTCCCGGGACGCGGAGCGGCTGCGCCAGTGGGACAAGCGCACGGCGGTCTCGCCGTACGGTTCCGGCGCCCTGGCCGGCTCGTCGCTCGGGCTCGACCCGGAGGCGGTCGCCGCGGACCTCGGCTTCGAGCGCGGCTCCGTCGGCAACTCCATCGACGGCACGGCCTCGCGCGACTTCGTCGCCGAGTTCGCGTTCATCACCGCGATGATCGGTGTCAATCTGTCGCGGATCGCCGAGGAGGTCATCCTGTGGAACACGAAGGAGTTCTCCTTCGTCACCCTGCACGACGCCTTCTCCACCGGTTCCTCGATCATGCCGCAGAAGAAGAACCCGGACATCGCGGAGCTGGCGCGCGGCAAGTCGGGCCGGCTCATCGGCAATCTCACCGGGCTGCTGGCCACGCTGAAGGCGCTGCCGCTCGCGTACAACCGCGACCTCCAGGAGGACAAGGAGCCCGTCTTCGACTCCTGCGATCAACTGGAGGTCCTGCTGCCGGCCTTCACCGGGATGATGGCGACGCTGACCGTCAACCGGGCACGGATGGAGGAGCTGGCGCCGGCCGGTTTCTCGCTCGCCACGGACATCGCCGAGTGGCTGGTCCGGCAGGGCGTGCCGTTCCGGGTGGCGCACGAGGTCGCGGGGGAGTGCGTCAAGGAGTGCGAGGCGCTCGGCATCGAGCTGGACGGGCTGACGGACGAGCAGTTCGCGAAGATCTCGCCGCATCTCACTCCCGAGGTGCGGTCGGTGCTCAATGTGCCGGGCGCGCTGGCGTCCCGTAACGGCCGAGGCGGTACGGCTCCGTCGGCCGTGGCCGTACAGCTCGCCGAGGTCAAGGCCGATCTGGTGATACAGCACGCCTGGGCCACCGCCAAGCGATAGCCAACAGCAGTCACACAGGCGGCTACAGCGCCGTCGCCCACTCCGCGAGCGCGTCGAAGTCCGGCCGGGTCAGCCCGGTCCCGGGATCGATGTACAGCAGCAGGGCGGCGGCGAGGTGCTGCCGGTCCACCCACTCGCGGTCGTACGAGGTGATCTCGTCGTCGACCCAGGCGAACGGCCGCCCGGCCGCGTACTCCAGCACGTACTGCGTCTTCCACAGGGTCCCGCGAGGGGCCCATCCGTGTGTCTCGGGCCATGCGATGTACGGCAGCTCCGGCAGCCCGAGCGGCGGCCCTATCCACTCGTTGGCGTCGTCCTCCCAGGTGGTCGCCCAGACCAGCTCGTAGAGTCCGGTGAGCGCCAGCAGCTCCGCGCCGTGCCATGGATTGAGGAGCACGGAGAGCGGACCCGGCTGTGTCCGTGCCCAGAGCGAGGGCCGCATCAGATGTCTCTCGTATCCGTACGGGGTCCCGGGCGCCGCCGGCGCGGCGTACGGATTGAGCGGACCGTCGATGTCGATCAGCAGGAGCGGCTTCCGGGAGTTCCGGGGTGGCTTCATACAGGTGTTCCTTCCCGCCCTGGCGGGCGTGAGTCCGGGCCTGGGACCGGGTCTGGGGCTGGTCGTGATGCGGTGCGATGATGTATTGAATGAGACTTTCATGTCTCATATGGGTTATGGTTGACTCATGACAGTCGATCGTGACCAGGTGCTGCGCACCGCCGCCGCCCTTCTCACCCGTAAGGCGACCGCCACCATGGACGAGGTCGCCAGGGCCTCCGGCATCGGGCGCGCGACACTGCACCGGCACTTCGCCGGGCGTGACGCGCTGGTCAAGGCGCTGGAGCAGCTCGGCATCCAGGAGCTGGAGACGGCGCTCGACGCCGCGCGGCTGGACGAGGACACGGCGGCCGAGGCGCTGCGCAGACTCGTCGCCCGTGTCGAGCCCTCGGCCGGACTCCTCGCCTTTCTGCTCACCGAGAACCAGCTCTTCGAGGGCGAGGTCTCCGACGGCTGGGCGCGGATCGACGCCCGCTGCTCGGCGCTCTTCCGGCGCGGCCAGGAGCAGGGCGAGTTCCGGATCGACCTCAGCCATGTGTGGCTGACCGAGGCGCTCTACGGCCTGCTCAGCGCGGGCGCCTGGGTGACGCAGGACGGCCGGGTCGCCACCAAGGACTTCCAGTACATGATCGTCGAGTTGCTGCTCGGCGGTGCACAACGGAGCGTGAGGACATGACCACCATCCACGGAACGGCGACGGAGACGAGGCCCGTACCCGGCCCTGGGCGGTGGCTGGCGCTCGGCGTGCTCGTCCTGGCCGTACTGCTCGTGGCCGTCGACGCGACCGTACTCGGTCTCGCCACACCGTTCCTCAGCGAGGACCTCAGGCCGACCGGCACACAGCTCCTCTGGATCGGCGACATCTACTCCTTCGTCATCGCCGGGCTGCTGGTCTCCATGGGCAGCCTCGGCGACCGTATCGGCCGTAAGAAGCTGCTGCTGACGGGCGCGGTCGCGTTCGGCGGGATCTCCGTACTGAACGCCTACGCGTCCAGCCCGGAGATGATGATCCTGGCCAGGGCGCTGCTCGGAGTCGCGGGCGCGACGCTGATGCCCGCCACGCTCGCCCTGATCCGCAATATCTTCCACGATCCGAAGGAGCGCAGCCTCGCCATCGGTATCTGGGGAGCGATGGCCTCGGCGGGCGCGGCGGTCGGCCCTGTCGTCGGCGGCTTTCTGCTGGAGCACTTCTGGTGGGGCTCGGTCTTTCTGATCAATCTGCCGGTGATGGCGGTGCTGGTGCTCGTCGGCGTGAGGATGCTGCCCGAGTCGAGGAATCCGGCGCCCGGTCCCTGGGACATGACCAGCGTGCTGCTGTCCCTCATCGGCGTCGTCGGCATCGTGTACGCGGTGAAGGAGGCGGCGGCGCACGGGCCGGGCTGGGACGCCGTGGTGGCGGGAGTGGCCGGCGCGGTGGCGCTCCACCGGTTCGTACGGCGTCAGCTCACGCTGCCCGCACCGCTGCTGGACATGAGGCTCTTCCACCACCGGGGCTTCTCGGGCGCGGTGCTGGCCGATCTGCTGACCATCCTCGGTCTGTCGGGACTGGTCTTCTTCCTGTCGCAGTTCCTCCAACTGGTCCAGGGACGCGGCCCTCTGGAGGCCGGTCTCGCCGAACTGCCCGCGGCGGTGGGCGCGGTGGCGGCCGGGCTGATCGCGGGAACGGTCGCACGGCGGTACTCCGTACGGGCGGTGGTGGCGGGCGGGCTGGCCGCCATCGGGCTGGCGCTGGCCGTGCTCACCGTACTCAGCCGGTCGACCGGTTATCCGCTGCTGGGCGCGGTGCTGCTGATCGTCGGCGTCGGCGCGGGCTTCTCGTTCACCGTCACGGCCGATGTGATCCTCTCCAGTGTTCCCAAGGAGCAGGCCGGTTCGGCCTCGGCGGTCTCGGAGACGGCGTACGAGCTGGGCGCGGCGCTCGGTATCGCGCTGCTGGGATCCGTGGTCACCGGTGTGTACCGAGGCTTTCCCGCGCCGGCCGGAGTGCCCGCGCCC
>NZ_FMDK01000341.1 GCF_900091995.1 Streptomyces sp. MnatMP-M17 | reverse complement strand
GATCCTGCGCAGATCGGCTGCTGCCGTGTCCACGACCACACCACGGTCCGACTCCAGCTCGGCGATCCGCCGCTCCAGCTCGTCGGAGGGCGAGAGCAGCCCTCGCACCATGGCCCGGTCGACATTGGTGAGCCCGCGCGCCACAAAGGGCAGGACCGGCCACAGGACGAACAGACCCACCAGCGTGACGGTGAACGTCACCACGCCCCAGGGCAGCCGGATGAACTCGTACAGCACGGTCCGCCAGGCCACCGGATCCTTCAGCCCTGCCCACACCCAGCTCAGGAAGCCGTCGGAACGGCGCGCGCGCCCACGCCCGAGCAGGGGGCTCGGCTCGTCGATCCGTACGCCAAGCAGCGCGCGCGCCCGCGCACGCTCCGCGCGGCCGAGCAGCCGGGCGCCCGTGAGACCGGCGACGAGCCAGGGCAGACCGATCACCGTCACCGACAGCGCCGCACCGGTGGAGACGGTGAACATCACATAGATGAATCCGGCCAGCGAGACCGGAAGGTTCGCGAGGAGATGCGCGATCTCCTTCCAGGTATGCCGGTCGTACGCGAAGCGCGCGGCGGGCGGCCGGTCGTCGTCGGGGAGGCTGTCGCTCACGGTCATGAGGCCAAGCCTGCACGGGCGGGATGCCACGCGCCATGGGGTAGCTGGGTGGGCTGAAGTAGGGATAACCCCACTGTCGAGACGCGGCTGCTTACCGTCTCTTTAACAGGGCCTAGACTCCCGTCCGTACAGATCGTCGAAGAAACTGCTACGAGGTCAGGGAGCGAGGGGCGGACGTGTCGCGATCGACCGTTCTCGCGGCGGACTACTTCCAGAGCTATTCGGTGGTCGGACTGCTCGCGGTCGTCGGTGTGCTGTTCGTCGCCGTGGCCTTCGGAGCGGGCCGGCTGCTGCGGCCGGTGGTGCCGACGCCGGAGAAACTGCTCACCTATGAATGCGGTGTCGATCCCGTGGGCGAGGGCTGGGCGCACACCCAGGTCCGCTACTACGTCTATGCGTTCCTCTATGTGATCTTCGCTGTCGACTCGATCTTCCTGTTTCCGTGGGCGACGATCTTCGCCGCGCCCGGATACGGTGCCACGACGCTGGTCGAGATGTTCATCTTCCTCGGCTTCCTGGCCGTGGGACTGCTCTACGCATGGAAGAAGGGCGTCCTGGAATGGACGTGACCCAGGCCGCCTCCGGCCCGCTCGCCGCCTCCGTGGCCGGTTCACAGCCTCAGCCGCTGCCGGAGCCGCAGGTGCTGCCGGAGCCGAGCCGACTCGGCGTGCTCTCCCGGCTGGCACCGCGGCCCATGAAGGTGATCCTCAACTGGGGCCGCCGCTACAGCCTCTGGGTCTTCAACTTCGGGCTCGCCTGCTGCGCGATCGAGTTCATCGCCGCTTCCATGTCCCGGCACGACTTCATCCGGCTCGGTGTGATCCCGTTCGCGCCCGGGCCGCGCCAGGCCGATCTGATGATCGTCTCGGGCACGGTCACGGACAAGATGGCGCCCGCCGTGAAGCGGCTGTACGAGCAGATGCCCGAGCCCAAGTATGTGATCTCCTTCGGTGCCTGCTCCAACTGCGGCGGCCCGTACTGGGACTCGTACTCCGTCACGAAGGGCGTCGACCAGGTCATCCCGGTCGATGTCTATGTACCGGGCTGCCCGCCTCGCCCCGAGGCACTGCTCCAGGGCATTCTGAAGCTCCAGGAGAAGATCGCCCGCGAGTCGCTCGGCGAGCGCTACGCCTCGGGCGGCCGGCCCTCGGTCGCCGCGCTGCGCAGCGGCCTGGTCGCCGCGCCGCCGACACCGGGGGAGGGCGCTTCATGAACGAGCAGGACCTGAACGCGACCGGCCGGAACGCCGGGGACGGCGAAGGCGGGAACGGCGGCGGTGGCGACAGCAACGGCCGGAACGGCGACGGCGGGCTCGCTTATGACCGGCTCCCGGACGCGGTCGCCGAGATCTTCGGCGAGGAGGCCACGGCCGAGCGCGCGTACGACCTGCTGACGGTCGACGTTCCCGCCGGCTCCTGGACCGCCTCGCTCGAAACCGCCCGCGACCGGCTGGGCTGCACCTACTTCGACTGGCTGAGCGCCGTCGACGAACCGGGTACGGGCTTCCGTGTCTGCGCCCATGTGGTCGCCCTGGGCGGCGGTACGGTCCGCCGGCTGCTGATCCGTACGACCGTTCCGCACGAGGCGGCCGTCCTGCCCACGGCTGTGGGCGTCTATGCGGGCGCGGGCTGGCACGAGCGGGAGACGCACGAGATGTTCGGCGTCTCCTTCACCGACCACCCGAACCTTGTCCCTCTGCTGCTCCCCGAGACCTTCGAAGGCCATCCGCTGCGCAAGGACTTCGTCCTCGCCGCCCGGGTCGCCAAGGCCTGGCCGGGCGCGAAGGAGCCGGGAGAGTCCGACCACGGCGGCCCCAAGCGCCGTCAGATGCTTCCGCCCGGCGTACCCGACCCGAATGAGTGGGGCCCGCTCAAGGGCCAGCTCCCGCAGGCCCCGGCCCGTCCCGCGCGCGGCGCCCGCGCCGTCGGTGACCGTCCGGTCCGCCGTACGCGCAGCGCCTCGGAGGGCTCGGCGAGCCGCCCGGCACGGCCCGAGGGCGGCGGAGACGAGCCGACGGGCGGTACGGAGGCGACTCCGCCCCGGACACCGCCTCCGTCGGCACCGGACGCGCCCTGGCACAAGCCGCGCCCGGCCTTCGACGACGGCGGAGAAACGGCTCCCGACAACGCAAACCCGGCCGAGCGCGCCGAGGACCCAGGGCACACCGAGCGCCCGGAGAGCGACGGCCCTCAGGGCAACGGTCCGGACAGCGACGGCCCCGCGAGCGACCGCCCCGAAGGAGACGCGTGAACGACGTACTCGACGTCGCCCTCCGGCTGATCGCCGTCTTCGCCGTGTTTCTGGTCCTCCCTCTTGTCGTCGGGCAGACCGAGCACAAGGTGATGGCCCATATGCAGGGCCGGCTCGGTCCCATGCACGCGGGCGGCTTCCACGGCTGGGCCCAACTCGTCGCCGACGGTGTGAAGTTCGCGCAGAAGGAGGATGTGGTCCCGGCCAACGCCGACCGCCGTGTCTTTCAGCTCGCGCCGGCCGTCGCCCTTCTTCCGTATCTCCTCGTCCTGGTCGCCATCCCGATCGGCCCCGGCCAGGGTGCGATAGGCCAGGCCGTCGACGCGGGCATCTTCTTCGTACTCGCCGTGCTGGGCGTCGGAGTGCTCGGCTCGCTCATGGCGGGCTGGGCCTCGGCCAATAAGTTCTCCCTTCTCGGCGGACTGCGGACCGCCGCCCAACTCCTCGCGTACGAACTGCCGATGCTGCTCGCCGCCGCCTCGGTCGCGATGGCGGCGGGCACCGTCTCGATCCCCGGCATCCTCCATGCCTTCGAGTGGTGGTGGCTGCCCTGGCAGATCGTCGGCGCCCTGGTCTTCTTCGTCGCGGGCCTCGCCGAACTCCAGCGCCCTCCCTTCGACATGCCGGTCGCCGACTCCGAGATCATCTTCGGCGCGTACACCGAGTACACAGGTCTGCGCTTCGCGCTGTTCCTCCTCGCCGAGTACGTGGGCATCGTCGTCCTCTGCGCCCTGACCACCGTCCTCTTCCTCGGCGGCTGGCACGGTCCGTTCGGCGCCGACGGCCTCGGCTGGGTCTGGACGCTGCTCAAGGTGGCCGTGCTCGCCTTTGTCGTCATCTGGCTGCGGGTGAGCTATCCGCGGCTGCGTGAGGACCAGCTCCAGCGGCTCGCCTGGACCGTACTCATCCCGCTCGCTCTCGCGCAGATCGCGCTCACCGGCATCGTGAAGGTGGCGATCAACTGATGCCCCCGATTCCCGGCTCCGGCCTGGCCAAGGGCCTGGCCGTCACCCTGCGGACGATGACGAGGAAGTCCGTCACCGCGCAGTATCCGGAAGCCCAGCCCGAACTCCCGCCCCGCAGCCGGGGCGTGATCGCGCTGTTCGACGAGAACTGCACGGTCTGCATGCTCTGCGCCCGTGAATGCCCCGACTGGTGCATCTATATCGACTCCCACAAGGAGACCGTGCCGGCCGCGGCTCCCGGAGGCCGCGAGCGCAGCCGGAACGTCCTCGACCGGTTCGCCATCGACTTCGCGCTCTGTATGTACTGCGGTATCTGCATCGAGGTCTGCCCTTTCGACGCGCTGTTCTGGTCACCGGAGTTCGAGTACGCGGAGACGGACATCCGCGAACTCACCCATGAGCGGGACAGGCTCCGCGAGTGGATGTGGACGGTGCCCGCGCCGCCCGCGCTCGATCCGGGCGCCGAGGAGCCCAAGGAGGTCGCCGCGGCCCGCAAGACGGCCGAGAAGCTCGCAGCTGCACAGCGCCAGGAAGGCGAGCAGCAGGACCAGGGCCCGGCGCCGGAGCAGGAGGGCGGCGAGTGAGCCTCGCAGCGACGGCGGCGACCGCCACCGCGGCGGCCGGACCCGGCTTCCTCTCACCGACCGGCGTCGAGATCACCTTCCTTCTGGTCGGTCTGGTCACCTTCGGCGCCGCCCTTGTCACCGTCACCACCAGACAACTGGTGCACGCGGCCCTCTGGCTGGTCGTGACACTCGGCGGCCTGGCCGTCGAATATCTGCTCCTGACCGCGGAGTTCATCGCCTGGGTGCAGGTCCTCATCTATGTCGGTTCCGTCGTGGTCCTCCTTCTCTTCGGACTGATGCTCACCAAGGCGCCCATCGGCCGCTCCCCGGACGCCGATTCGGGCAACCGCCCGGTCGCGTCGGCCGTGGCGGTCGCCGCCGCCGCTGCCCTGGTCTGGGTGGTCGTCGACGCCTTCCGTACCACCTGGATCGATCTGGGAGGACCGGCCCAGGGCTCCACCGAGGTGTCCGGACGGTTCCTGTTCCGGAACTGGGTGCTGCCCTTCGAAGCGCTCTCCGTGCTTCTGCTGGCGGCCCTCGTCGGCGCGATCGTCCTGTCCCGCAAGAACGGCGCGACGCCCACGGACGGCAGCGCCGCCGGCGGCAGTGGAGAGGAGCAGCGCTGATGCATCTCGTCTATCCCGCCGTGCTGTCGGCCCTTCTGTTCTGCACCGGGCTGTACGGAGTACTCGCACGCCGCAACGCGATCCTCGTCCTGATGTCCGTCGAGCTGATGCTGAACGCCGTCAACCTCAATCTCGTCGCCTTCGACGTCTGGCTCCGCGACACGCTCCACACCGGCCAGGCGCTCACCCTCTTCGTCATCGCCATCGCCGCCGCGGAGATCGGCATCGGCCTGGCGATCGTCCTGATGGTCTACCGCAACCGCGGCACCTCGGACGTCGACAAGCTCCGTGACACCGCCGAGCGGCAGGAACCCGAAGCCCCGGCGCAGAAGGCCGAGGTCACCGCATGACCACCACGACTCTCGCCGTCCTCGTCCCTCTTCTGCCCTTCCTCGGAGCCGTCGCGGGACTGCTCCTCGGCCGCACCTCGCCCGGTTTCGTACGCCCGCTGGCCGTTCTGCCGACGCTGACGGCCGCCGGCCTCGCCGTTGTCGTGGCCGTACGCCAGGGCGGTGGCTCCGGCGGCGGTACGCCGCCGCTGGAAGCCGCGACCCGGCTCACTCCCACCGGCTCGGTGCCCATCGACCTCGCCCTCTCCGTCGACGGCTTCGCCGCGCTGGTCGCCGTCCTCGTCGGCGTCGTCGCGTCCTGCGTGCAGATCTACTCGACCGGGTATCTGCGCGGCGACGCGCGCTATCCCTCATACGCGGCTCTGGTCTCGCTCTTCACCTCCGCGATGCTGCTCGTCGTCTACTCCGGCGATCTGATGGTGCTGCTGGTCGGCTGGGAGATCATGGGCATCTGCTCGTACTTCCTCGTCGGCCACTACTGGGAGACGCCCGAGGCGCGTGCCGCCTCCCTCAAGGCGTTCCTGGTCACCAAGCTCGGCGATGTGCCCTTCCTCTTCGGGCTGTTCGCGCTCGCCACCGACGCCGGTACGTTCCGGATCAGCGGCATCCTGGACACCGTCGCGAGCGGCGGACTGGACCATCCCACCCTTGTCGCGCTGCTGCTGCTCGCGGGAGTGGCGGGCAAGTCCGCCCAGTTCCCGCTGCACACCTGGCTGCCGGACGCGATGGCGGGCCCCACGCCCGTCTCCGCGCTGATCCACGCCGCGACGATGGTCGCCGCCGGTATCTACTTCGTGGCCCGGCTCCTCCCTGTCTTCGCCGCCTCGACGGCCGCCCTTGTGGTGCTGGCCGCGATGGCCGCGATCACCATGGTCGGTTCGGCGCTCGCCGCCCTCGCCCAGGACGACATCAAGCGGGTCCTCGCCTACTCGACCATCGGCCAACTCGGCTATATGTCGGGCGCCCTGGCTGTGGGCGACCGCGGCGCGGCCGTCTTCCACCTCCTCGCGCACGGTGTGTTCAAGGCCCTCCTCTTCCTCGGCGCCGGCGTGATCATCCACGCCGCCGGCACCAACTCACTGGCCGCCATGTCCCGTATGAGCGGCCTGCCCAAGCGCATTCCCGACGCCTACTGGACGATGGCGGTCGCACTGCTCGCCCTGGCCGCGATCCCTCCCTTCGCGGGCTTCTTCTCCAAGGAGTCCGTCCTCGTGGCCGCCGAGCACGCCGCCTTCGGCGAGGCCGGCAACGCCTCCGGAGCCGCGGGCTGGACGGTGCTGCTCGCCGGGCTGCTCACCGCCCTCCTCACCGCCGCCTATGCCACCCGGCTCTGGCTGCTGGCCTTCCGTGGCCGTGGCGCCGAAGCGCCCGACCACGGCCGACAGCCGGTCGCCATGAACACCGTCCTCTGGGTGCTGGCCATCCCGTCCATCGGACTCGGCCTGGCCGTCGGCTATCTCCCCGACTGGTTCGACGGACACACCCTCGCCCCGAACCTCACCACCTCCGTCCTCGGCACGGGAGTCGTGCTCGTCGGCGGTCTGGTCACCTACGCGTGCTGGCGCCACACCACGGCGCTGGCCGCCCGTACCCCGATCGGTGCCGTCATCGCCCATCCCGATGCCGAGCCCGCCATCGCGGAGGTGGAAGCCATGGAGATCCACACCCGTGTCTACGGCTCCATCGCCTCGGCCCCCGACCCGGCGGATCCCGGCCGGCTGCTGCTGGGACCGCTGCACCGGCACGCGGCGGTCGGCTTCCATCTCGACGCCCTCTACCAACGGTTGTTCGTCCGCCCGGTGCTGGCCGCCGCCCAGTTGGTCCGCTTCCTCGACCGCGAGGTCGTGGACACCTACGTACGCGGAGCGGGCACCGGCACCCGCTGGCTCGGCGCCGCGGTGCGCCGCGCCCAGACCGGCAATGTGCAGACCTATGTGAGCGCCCTGCTGGCCGGCTCCGTCGTCCTGGCGATCGCCGCCGTACTCGTCGCCGCCGGAGCGTGAGCCGTGATCGATATCAGTGAGTCCGTGATGCAGTTCCTTCTCGCGTTGATCGTCGTCGGGCCGCTCGTCGGCGCCGTGGCGGCGCTCCTGCCCGCGCCGCCGGGGCTGCGCGGCAAGAGCCCCGACCAGGCCGTACTGCGCCACGGTGTGACCGTGACCGGCGCGATCCTCCTCGCCACGATCGTCCTCGCCGCAGGTTTCGACCACGACCACCCGTCGAGGATCCAGGCCACGACGGACATCAGCTGGATCGCGGCGCTGGACATCCGGATCCATCTCGGCATCGACGGCATCTCACTCCCCCTTCTGGTCCTGACGGCGCTGCTGACCTTCCTCTGCGCGCTCTACAGCTACTTCAAGCAGCCGAAGGGCGGCTCGCCCAAGGCGTTCGTCGCCCTCCTGCTCCTTCTTGAGTCCGGCACGCTCGCGACCTTCGCCGTCCTCGATCTGATCCTCTTCTTCCTGGCCTTCGAGATGGTGCTGATCCCGATGTACTTCCTGATCGCCCGCTGGGGCGGATCGGAAGGAGTCACCGGCGGCAGGCAGGCCGCCGCCTGGAAGTTCATCCTCTACACGCTGCTCGGCTCCGTGGTCATGCTGCTCGGCCTGCTGCTCATCGGGCTCCGCGCAGGCACATTCGACATGGTGGCACTCGCCACTGACAACGGCCGTGGGCTGAGCACATCCGTGCAGGTCATCGCCGTTCTCGCGATCGGTCTCGGGCTGGCCGTGAAGACTCCGATGTGGCCGCTGCACAGCTGGCTGCCGGACGCCCACACCGCCGCCCCGACCGTCGGCTCCGTCCTGCTCGCAGGCGTACTGCTCAAGATGGGTACATACGGTTTCGTCCGTATCATCCTGCCCATCGCGCCGGACGGGATGCGGACCTTCGCGCCCTATCTCGCGGCGTTCGCCGTCGTCGGCATCATCTACGGATCCCTCGCCTGTCTGGCCCTCGCCAAGCAGGGCGCGGGCGGCGATCTCAAACGGCTGATCGCCTACTCCTCCGTCGGCCACATGGGCTTCGTCCTGCTCGGTATCGCGACCATGACACCGACGGGCGTCAACGGCGCGCTCTTCGCCAACATCGCCCACGGCCTGATCACCGGCCTGCTGTTCTTCCTGGTCGGAGCCGTCAAGGACCGGTACGGCACCGCCGATCTCGACACCCTCGCCGGAGCGGCCGGCGCCGCGCTCTACGGCCGCGCGCCACGCCTCGGCGGTCTGCTCGCCTTCGCGGTCGTCGCCTCCCTCGGGCTGCCCGGACTCGCCGGATTCTGGGGCGAGATGCTCGCGATGTTCGGCGCCTTCGATCCTGCGGACGGACTGAGCCGCCCGGCCTTCCTCACCTTTATGGCGATTGCCGGCTTCGGCACCCTGCTCACCGCCGCATATCTGCTGATCGTCGTACGGCGAGTCTGCATGGGCGTGAAGCCGCAGGAGGCGCCGCACCTCGCCGATGTCCAGACATATGAATTCGCAACCTGGACACCGCTCGTCGCCCTGACCGTGCTCGCCGGACTCTGGCCCGCGGTCCTCCTCGGCCTCACCGATCCGGCCGTGCAGCAGCTCCTCGCAGGAGGCAAGTCGTGACCGTGGCCGCCGAGAGCGCCGTCGGCGCCGCCAGCCTCGTCCAGTCCGTCGACTGGCTCGCGATCGCGCCTCCCACCATCACGGCCTTGGTCGCCCTGATCGTCCTGGTCGCCGATCTCTTCGTACCGGAACACCGCAAGCCGCTCCTCGGCGTGCTCACCATCGCCGGTCTCCTCGCCGCGCTCGTCATGCTCCTGCCACTGCGCGACGGCGACCGCTCGACGTTCTGCCTGCCTACCGACGCCACCGTGTGCAGCTACACCGCCGACCACTTCGCGCTGGTCATCCAGTTCCTGGTGCTCGGCGGAGCGCTGCTCACCGCGCTGCTGACGCTGGGCGGCGAGATGCGGAAACTCCCCGTAGGGGAGTACTGGTTCCTGCTGCTCTCCTCCGCGGCCGGTGCGGCCCTGCTGCCCGCCTCACGCGATCTCGCGACCCTGGTCGTCGCCCTGGAGGTCGCATCCCTGCCCGCCTTCGCGCTGGTCGGACTGAGGCGGGGCGACCGGCTCTCCTCCGAGGCCGCGCTCAAGTTCTTCCTCTCCTCCGTCGCCGCGACGGCCGTGATGCTGCTGGGCGTCAGCTTCGTGTACGCCACGACCGGCACGCTCCACCTCACCCAGATTGCCGCACGGCTGGAGGCCGGCGTTCCGGGCCAACTCGCCACCCTGGCGCAGGCGGGCGTCGCCCTCACACTCGTCGGGTTCGCGTTCAAGACGGCCGCGGCGCCGTTCCACTTCTGGGTCCCGGACACCTATGTGGGCGCGCCGCTGCCCATCGCCGCGTACCTCTCCGTTGTCAGCAAGGCGGTCGGTTTCACGGGCCTCATCCTGGTGGCCGTCATCGGCTTCCCTTCGTACGCGGACGTCTGGGGACCCGTCCTCGCCGTACTGGCCGGACTCACCATGACCGTCGGCAATGTCGCGGCACTGCGCCAGTCCGCCACACGCGCGTGGAGCGCCGTACGGCTGCTCGCCTGGTCCTCCGTCGGCCAGGCCGGCTATCTGCTGGTGCCGATCGCCGCAGCGGGCTACGCGGACGGACAGCCGAACGGCTCCCTTGTGCCGATCGGCTCCACCGTCGCGTACGCCCTGATGTACGCCGTCGTGAACCTCGGCGCCTTCGCCGTCGTGGCCCTGGTGGCCCGTACGAAGCCACTGAACCGGATCTCCGACTACCAGGGCCTCGCCGCCCGGCGGCCGGTCGTCGCGCTCGCGATGGGCTTTTTCCTGCTCTGCCTGGCCGGACTGCCGCCGGGCATCATCGGGCTGTTCGCCAAGGTCACGGTCTTCTCGGCGGCCGTGGACGCCGGGCTCGGCTGGCTGGCCGTGGTCATGGCCGTCAATGTGGTGATCGCGCTGTACTACTACCTCCAATGGACGACGGTCCTCTTCCGCGCTCCGGAGGAAGCCGCCGGGGCCGCCGAGGGTGCGGAGCCGGGGGAACTCGTCATACGCGGGGTTCCCGCGGCCCTCACCGTGGCCATCGCCCTGACCGCCGTGGCCGGAGTCGCCCTCTCCGGAGCGCCGCAACTGGTACTGCGCTTCGCCGGCACCAGCCTCTTCTGAGCCCACTCCCCCTCCAGACCCACTCCGAGTCCACCCGGGACCTCCGCGGGACCTCCGCCGGGACCACGAACTCCGTCCCGCACCACCGCGCGCTCCTTCGGGCGCTCCTTCGCACGCCCCCACCCATACGGCGTACGCCTGCGGCCGGGCGCGCCAGGGAACCCGTACCGCTCGCCTGGCGTTGACCAGTACGGAAGGGTCCACTGGAGAGTGGAGAAGCACCAGCAAAGGGTTCCCCTGCCGCACCACCTGGAGGGCGTACCGTGCACCGCCGGCACAACGGGCTGAGGACCGCCGTACTCCTCGGGGGACTGTCCGCACTCATCATCGGGATCGGCAGTATCTTCGGCCGTACGGGCCTGATCGTCGCGCTTGTCGTGGCCATCGGGACCAACGCGTACGCCTACTGGAACAGCGACAAGCTGTCGCTGCGCGCCATGCGTGCCCGTCCCGTCAGCGAGTTCGAGGCGCCGCAGCTCTACCGCATCGTCCGTGAGCTGTCGACCGCCGCCCGCCAGCCCATGCCGCGTCTCTACATCTCACCGACCCAGGCGCCCAACGCCTTCGCCACCGGCCGCAATCCACGGAATGCGGCCGTCTGCTGCACGGAGGGAATCCTCCAGATCCTGGACGAGCGGGAGCTGCGCGGTGTCCTCGGCCATGAGCTGAGCCATGTCTACAACCGGGACATCCTGATCTCCTCGGTCGCGGGCGCCCTCGCCTCGGTCGTGATGTTCCTGGTGAACTTCGCCTGGCTGATCCCCGTGGGCCGTTCCGACGACGATGACGGCCCCGGTGTCTTCGGCTTTCTTCTGATCATGATCCTGGGGCCTCTGGCGGCCACGGTCATCCAGCTCGCGGTGAGCCGGTCGCGCGAGTACGAGGCGGATGCCTCCGGCGCGCAGATCACCGGTGACCCGCTCGCCCTGGCGAGCGCGCTGCGGAAGCTGGACGCGGGGACGAGACAGCTCCCGCTGCCGCCCGAGCCGCGCATCGAGACCGCCAGCCACATGATGATCGCGAATCCCTTCCGGCCGGGACAGGGGTTCGCGAAACTGTTCTCCACGCATCCGCCGATGGCGGAGCGCATCGCCCGACTGGAACAGATGGCAGGTCGCCGACCATGAAGACAATCCTCAACGTCATTTGGCTCGTGCTGTGCGGCTTCTGGATGTGCCTCGGCTATCTGCTGGCCGGGCTGCTTCTGTGCATCACGGTCATCGGTATCCCGTTCGGCGTCGCCGCGTTCCGTATCGGGTTCTACGCGCTGTGGCCCTTCGGCTATATGGCGGTCGACCGGCCCGGCGCGGGTGCGCCGTCGTTCATCGGCAATGTCCTGTGGCTGATCCTCGCGGGCTGGTGGCTTGCCCTCGGTCATATCTTCACCGGTATCGCACTCTGTGTGACGATCATCGGAATCCCGCTGGGCTTCGCCAACTTCAAGCTGATCCCGATCTCGCTGATGCCGCTCGGCAAGGAAATCGTGCGCACCGACCAGCCGTTCGCGGCACGCTGATCCCGGCCCGGGTACGGGCCTGGGGGCCGGCGCGCAGGGCGCGGAGGACGAGGGCGGGGACGACGACTGGGGCTGCGCGATGCCGGCCTGCGTCGACTGCCGGTCAGCATGCTGCCGGTCATTCCGTGTGTGGTCGTGACCACGGCCGGTCCCCGCAACCGCGCGCCGCTTCCGTGACGTCCTTCCTGACGACACGCACGAAAGGCAGGTTCAGGGCATGACCATCATCGGCTGGATCATTCTCGGGCTGCTCGCCGGAGCCGTCGCCAAGATACTGCTCCCAGGCCGGGACCCGGGCGGGCTGATCGGTACGACCGTCATCGGTATCGCGGGAGCGTTCATCGGCGGCTGGATCTCGGCCCGCTGGCTCGACCACCCCATCAACGCGGACTTCTACGACGGTGCCACCTGGGCCGCCGCCATCGGCGGCGCGCTTGTGCTGCTCGTCATATACCGGGTCCTCTTCGGCCACTCACGGTCCCGCTGAGGCGGCCGGAAGCCGCGACGCCGCCAGCCGGCCGGCCGCGGACCCGACAGCGCTTCAGCCGAGGCCCGTCTCGCGCAGGGTGATGTTCAGCCGCCCGCCGCGCATGCCCGTCGCCGGGTCGGCCGTTCCGGGATACACCTTGGGCACGCCGTGATAGGCGAAGCGGGACGGTCCTCCGAAGACGAAGAGGTCGCCGGAGGAGAGTTCGACATCCGTGTACGGCCGCCCCCGGTTCTCCGTACCGCCGAAGCGGAAGACACAGCGGTCGCCGATGCTCAGGGACACCACCGGAGCGTCGGACTTCTCGTCCTTGTCCTGGTGCATCCCCATCTTGGCGTCGCCGTCATAGAAGTTGATCAGTGCGGTGTCCGGTGTGTACGCCGCACCGGCCGCCGGATCGCCGTACGCCTCGGTGAGCGCCGCGCGTCCCAGCCGCAGCAGCCAGTCCGGGAACTCCGCGACCCGGGCGCCGTTCACATCCCCGGCGGTACGGGTGTAGCGGTACGGCTGCCAGTGCCAGCCGACACAGACGGTCTGTACGGACATGACACCGCCGTTCGGCAGCACCGTGTGCCGGATCGGTACCGGCCCGCGCGCCCAGTCACGGCAGATGTCCACCAGCTCCCGCTGCCGTTCCTCCGGCAACCAGTCGGGGACATGCACCGCTCCGGGCGCCAGGACCGCGCGCGGCCTGGAAGGCATTGGGAAGAGTTCTCCGCTCATGACACGAGCGCGCCCTCCAGACCGAGGAGCCGCTCCTTGCGCGCCAGCCCGGCCGCGTACCCACGGAGCGCTCCGTCCGCTCCGATCACGCGGTGGCACGGCCGTACGACCAACAGTGGATTCCGGCCGATCGCGGTCCCCACCGCGCGCACCCCGGCCCCGGTGGAGCCGACCTGTGCGGCGATCTGTCCGTAGGTCACGGTGGCGCCGTACGGAATGGCCTCCAGCGCCTGCCAGACGCGGCGCTGGAAGTCCGTACCGCCGTCCGCGTACTCCAGGTCGAAACGTGTCAGCCTGCCCTCGAAGTACGCCCGGAGCTGCCCAGCGATCTCGTCGAACGCCTCGGGCGCCCGGACCCATCCGTCCTGGACGACAGCCGCGCCCTTCTGTCCCGGCAGAGAGAGCGAGGCGAGTGCGACGCCACCCTTCGCGGTGGCGGACTCCTCGCCGGCCAGCAGTAGTTCACCCAGCGGGCTGTCCATCGTCGTGTACATGGTCACGCTCATCACTCGTCGTTCCTCTCCGGCGGCGCGTTCCGCCACCTTCAGTGACGAGTCTCCGCCTCCGAGGACACAGAAGCTGGCGGAAATCAGACACCACGCCCAGGATGCCGCCGACGGCATGAGCGGTAAGAGACGAGGAGGGCACAACGGGGGCCGCCGTCGAGCCGAGGTCCGCCTCGGCGTTGTGCCCCCGTTGTGTCCTCCTCAGCCGGTCTGACAGCGTCCGTGCAGGTCGGAGCCGGTGATCACCGGTAGTTCACGAACTGGAGGGCGAAGTCGAAGTCCTGCCCCTTCAGCAGCGCGATCACGGTCTGGAGGTCGTCGCGGCTCTTCGAACTGACCCGTAGTTCGTCGCCCTGCACCTGCGCCTTGATCCCCTTGGGGCCCTGGTCGCGGATGATCTTCGCGACCTTCTTGGCGTTGTCCTGGGAGATGCCCTCCTCGATCGTGGCGAAGATCTTGTACTCCTTGCCGGACAGCTGCGGCTCGCCGGCGTCCAGCGCCTTCAGCGAGATCCCGCGCTTGATCAGCTTGGACTGGAAGACGTCGAGGATCGCCTTGACCCGCTCCTCGGAGTTCGCCTCCATCAGGATCTTCTCGCCGGACCAGCCGATGGAGGCTCCGACGTTCTTGAAGTCGTAACGCTGAGAGATTTCCTTCGCGGCCTGATTGAGGGCGTTGTCGACCTCCTGCCGCTCGACCTTCGAGACGATGTCGAAACTGGAGTCGGCCATGTCCTGTGGCTCCTTGTATCGGTGCTCCCGGGGGCTGCCCGGGCAGCACATCGGGTGCTCGTCGCATGCTCGCAGCGCGGCCGGACACCGCCGGTCGCTCCCGTAAAGCCTAGTCACCCGCACCCGTCCGAAGCGCTGATCAATCCGGTGGCGGAGCACCCCTGGGCATCGGGTATCGTTTACGTCGTTGCCACGGAGCACCGCCTCACAGCGGCCCATCCGGATGGCAGCGACATCCCATGGCGGTGTGCCCGAGTGGCCAATGGGAGCGGACTGTAAATCCGTCGGCTTAGCCTACCCAGGTTCGAATCCTGGCGCCGCCACGCGATAAAGGAGATGGCCCCTGATCTGCGGAAACGCAGGTCGGGGGCCATTCGCTTACGGGCACGTACGCGCACCGTCGCAGGCCCACGGTTGCGAGCCCAGGCCTGCGGGCCCACGGTTGCAGGCCCACGCACCCGCACCTCGCGCGACCCAGCCAAGTGTCCTGCCAGTGGGCCGATATGAGTGAGTGTCGGCGCGTGGGCCGTGGTGGTCCGGTGGTGGCTCAGTGGGCGGCTGCGGCTGCCTTCGTGGCCTCCGGTACCGGGACTGTGCCGCTGATCAGTTCCAGCGTCAGTCCCGCCGTTCCCGGCGTCTCCAGCAGTTCCGCGAGCACCGCCGCCACATCGTCGCGCGGCACCGGACCGCGTCCCACCGACTTCGCCAGCTGTACGAGCCCGGTGCCCGCGTCGTTCGTCAGCATTCCCGGGCGCAGGATCGTCCAGTCGAGTGCCGGTCTGGACCGTACGTCCTCCTCGGCCGCGCCCTTGGCCCGCAGATATACGTCGAAGACGTCGTCACCGCGGTGATCGGGATCCGCGCCCGTCGAGGAGACCAGGAGATAGCGCCGTACGCCCGCCCGCTCCGCCGCGTCGGCGAGCAGGACGGCGGCGCCGCGGTCCACCGTCTCCTTGCGCGCCGTGCCACTGCCGGGACCCGCACCCGCCGCGAACACCACGGCGTCCGCGCCCTCCAGCACCGCCGCGACCTCCTCCACCGAGGCCGACTCCAGGTCCAGGACGACCGGTTCGGCGCCCGCCTTCCGCAGATCCTCCGCCTGATCGGGGTTGCGGATGATTCCCGCGACCTCGTTTCCGCGCCCGGCGAGCAGCCGCTCCAGCCGTAGCGCGATCTGACCATGTCCTCCGGCGATCACCATTCGCATGGTCATGACCGTACGTCCGATGGGCCGTTGCCGCCTCGTGCCGGAGAGCCGTATCCGCTCACGGACCCCACCCGTATCACGGACCCCACCCGCATCCGCTCACGGACCACCGTACGGAAAGTCGGACCGGCCCTGTCGCGGCAGTTCCAGCGCGACCGTCGCCGCCGTGTCGCAGTACTCCCGTACCGCGCTCGTCCGCGCCACCACCCGGCCCCGGTGGATCACGATCCTGCTGTACGCCAGCGACAGCATGTCCGCGATCCGCTCCCCGCGCACCGCCAGCAGCTCCGCAGGAAAGCCCGCCTCCACCCGCACCTCCGGCAGGCCCATCGCCGCCCGCGCCGCCGTGCTCACCGTGTCGTACGCGTCCGCCGCCCGCATCCCGGTCTGCGAGGCCAGCAGATAGGCGGCCTCCAGTGGGTCTCCGCGCCCGACCGGATTCGACACATCGCGCAGTGCCCCGCTGCCCGCCGCGACCCGGACACCGGCCGCCCGCAGCAGCGGTACGGGAGCGACACCGCGCTGCTCGGGACCGCCTCGCTCGACACCTCCGCAGCCGCCCTGCGGCAGACAGATCACCGTCACACCGGCCGCCGCCAGTTGGACC
>NZ_FMDK01001048.1 GCF_900091995.1 Streptomyces sp. MnatMP-M17 | reverse complement strand
TTCGGCCGGACATTCACCTTCGCCGACCCCGACGGCTACCAGGTCACTCTCCACGACCGCGCCTGATCGGCCTAACGCCACCGATCACCGATCCCCGAAGACTGCGGTTGCGCCCTGGGCTCGTGCGTGACGCTACCTTCTGTCCTGCTGACCTGACGACGTTCTGCCGGCTGGATGACCTCGGCCTGGAAGTGGTCGGCCAGCAGCCGCATCCCGACCACGCGGTGTTGCTCTGTCGAGCGGTCGACCCTGACAACTGGAGCCATGCCTGCGGCTGTCTGCGAGTACCGCGCGACAGCGTGCTGCACCGACCGGCGCACGTCCCGCTCGGCCGGCGGGCAACGATCCCGCACGTCCGCATCCGCCGCTACCGCTGTCCGGGCCGCGGGCAGGTCTGGCGCCAAGACACGACCGCGGCCACCGCGCCGAGGGCCAAACTCTCGGCGCAAGCGGTGATATGGGCTTCAAGACCGCCGCGCCGGCAAGACCGAACTCACCGCCGTCATCAAGACGATCAGCCACGGCGTCCCGGCCGGACTGCCCGAGCTGAGTCGACAACGAAACGGGCGGCCCCTGCCTGCGCCGATGGGGACCGCCCGAAGGGGAAGTGACGCCAGCCGTTCAGGCCAGATCGTCGAACTCGCCTTCCTTGGCACCGCCGAGGAACGCGCGGAGCTTGGTACGGGTGGTGCGGATGATGACGTCCGGGTTGTCGCTCTCACGCATGAGGATCTCGCCGTTGTGGTCGGCTAGTTCGAGGCAGTTGTTGCCATCGGCGTTCGAGGACTTTGAGGACTTGCGCCACTGGATTTCCATAAATTCTCACGCCTTCAGACTTGTTGTGCGATCTTGCGAATGAAGTCCCGCGAGCTCTCGGGATCAAGCGACTTCTCTTCGGTCCGGTCCAGCGCGACTCGCCAGTTCACGAGACTCGTCTCGGCATCCAGAAACCCTGATCCGGTCGCCGTGTCCGTCTGCACCGTGTCGAGCTGCGGTACTGGGCCGTATACGTAGTGTGCCGAACTGTTGGCATGGGGGAAACCGCCCGCCGCGAACGGCACCGCGCGGACAGTGACGTTGTCACGTTCCGACTCCTCCAGCAGGTAGTCGAGTTGTCCTCGGGTCACCTTCGGGCCGCCATACGTCATCCGGAGTGCGGCTTCGTGGACCAGGAACGTGCAAGCGGGCGGCTCCGGCCGGTCGAGCACATCGCGCCGCTTCAACCGGTGTGAGAGCAGCCGCCGTAGATGCGCGGCGTTCGGCGCCGGCACGGCCTCTGCGAACACCGCACGCGCGTAGTCCTCGGTCTGGAGCAGGCCCGGGAAGTGCATGATCTCCACCGATCGGATGCCGACGGCATGGTGTTCCAGCTCGGCCAGATCGAGTGCGGCACTGGACAAGTCGCCGCGATAGTCCTCCCACCAGCCGTTTATGCGCTCCCCAGCCATGTCGGCCAAGGCATCGATGTACGCCACGTCAGGGCACTTGTAGTGGCTGGCCCATGCCCGTACCCGCGCGGGGCTGACACCGAACCGTCCCGACTCGGTGTTGCTGATGGTGGTCCGGTCCGCGCCGAGCAGGGCCGCTGCCTGGGCAATCGAGAGGCCGGTGTGCTCCCGGATCTTGCGTAGCTCGGAACCCAGTCGGCGCTGTCGCGCGGTGAGTGCCTTCCTCGGCGCCATCGACCTCTCCTCTTGTCAGGTCTCAGTGTGGCCCGTACCCAAACCACAATCCACTTCGTCACCCACAATATCGAAGCGGGTACCACTAGTGATGAGCAGAGGGTACTGTCGTCATAGCACCGCGTCGCACGTCAGTAAGACCGAAGTGCAGCCGCACGAGCCTGCCCTGAGGCGTGCTCAGATTCGGCGGCCATTGCCACGCATGGCGGGCATCGCGGGTACACACC
>NZ_FMDK01000310.1 GCF_900091995.1 Streptomyces sp. MnatMP-M17 | reverse complement strand
CGCGGCGAGGTGCCGTAGCTGTCGTCGCGCGCCCGCCATGGATTACGGGACAGCCCTTAGGGTGGGCATATGAGTACGTTGCGTGGACGGGGCACCGTCGAGGGCCTGCCGGGGTGGGACCGCTGCGCGGTCATGGGCGTCGTCAATGTGACGCCCGACTCCTTCTCCGACGGCGGTCGCTGGTTCGACACCACCGCCGCCGTCAAGCACGGCCTCGATCTGGTCGCCGAGGGCGCCGATCTGGTCGACGTCGGCGGCGAGTCGACCCGGCCCGGCGCCACCCGCGTCGACGAGGACGAGGAGCTGAGGCGCGTCGTACCGGTCGTACGGGGCCTGGCGGCCGAGGGCGTCACCGTCTCCGTCGACACCATGCGCGCCTCCGTCGCCGAACAGGCCGTCGCGGCCGGCGCCGTCCTCGTCAACGACGTCAGCGGCGGACTCGCCGACCCGGCCATGGTGCCCGCGGTCGCCGCCGCCCGGGTGCCCTTCGTGGTGATGCACTGGCGCGGCTTCAGCCAGGGCATGAACAGCCGCGCCGTCTATACGGACGTCGTCGCGGAGGTCGTCACCGAGCTGCGCGCACGGATGGACGCGGTGATCGCCGGCGGTATCGGCCCCGAGTACCTCGTCATCGATCCCGGCCTCGGCTTCGCCAAACAGGCCGAACACGATCTGGCACTCCTCGCCCATCTGCCGGAGCTGCGCTCGCTGGGCCGTCCGCTGCTGGTCGCCGCCTCCCGCAAGCGGTTCCTCGGCCGTGTTCTCGCCGGCGGCGAAGGCGCACCGCCGCCCGCCCGCGAACGCGACGCGGCCACCGCGGCCGTCTCCGCCATCGCCGCGCACCAGGGCGCCTGGGCGGTCCGGGTCCATGAGGTACGGGCGACGGCCGACGCGGTCCGCGTGGCCCGCGCGGTCGAGGGCGCCGCCCGGTGACCGCCCTCACGGACAACGAGCAGGTCGAGCAGGCCAACACAACCTTCTACGAGGCCATGGAGCGCGGCGACCTCGACTCGCTGTCCGGGCTCTGGCTGGACAACGACGACGAGATCTCCTGTGTCCATCCGGGCTGGCCGGTCCTGACCGGACGCGGCGACGTACTGCGCTCGTACGCCCTGATCATGGCGAACACCGAGTACATCCAGTTCTTCCTCACCGATGTCACGGTCTCCGTCGCCGCCGACACCGCCCTGGTGACCTGCACCGAGAACATTCTCAGCGGCGGCCCGGCCGAGGAGAGCGGTGAGCTGGGACCGCTCGTCGGCCAGCTCGTCGTCGCCACGAACGTGTTCCGGCGTACGGCCGAGGGCTGGAAGCTCTGGTCGCACCACGGTTCACCTGTTCTGACCGAAACCGATGACGAACCGGACGACGAGACACCCGCCTGAGTGGGTAGGCGGCCCATGTGACACACCGCCCTGTGACACACCGCCCGTCCCCCGCGGGGGAACGGTGTCGGTGCCCGCGGGTAGATTCAAACGAGGGCACGGTGCCGCCCTTGACCGGACAGGTGCCCCGAGACCAACGACAGCAGGAGTGATTCGCGTGGATCGTGTCGCGCTGCGCGGCCTCAAGGCCCGTGGGCACCATGGCGTCTTCCCCCGGGAGCGTGAAGAGGGACAGACCTTCATCGTGGATCTGGTGCTCGGCCTGGACACCCGCCCTGCCGCCGCCGCCGACGACCTGGCGAAGACCGTGCACTACGGGATCGTGGCCGAGGAGGTCGTGGAGATCGTCCGGGGAGAGCCGGTCGATCTGATCGAGACCCTGGCCGAGCGCATCGCCCAGCGGTGTCTGAAGCACGACGGCGTCCAGGAGGTCGAGGTGATCGTCCACAAGCCCGACGCCCCGATCACCGTCCCCTTCGACGATGTGACCATCACCATCACCCGGAGCCGAGTATGAACCTGTTCTCAGCCGATGGGCCGCAGAGCGACCCGACCGTACAGCCGGTACCCGCCTCCGTGGTCGCGCAGGTGGACGCGGCGGACACCACGCTCTCCAATCCGAAACGGGCCGTGGTCTCCCTCGGCTCCAATCTCGGCAACCGGCTGGAGACGCTCCAGGGCGCCATCGACGCACTGGAGGACACGCCCGGACTACGTGTCAAGGCGGTCTCCCCGGTGTACGAGACCGAGCCCTGGGGAGTCGAACCGGGCTCCCAGCCCACGTACTTCAACGCGGTGGTCGTGATCAGGACGACACTGCCACCGTCGTCCCTGCTGGAGCGCGGCCAGGCCATCGAGGATGCCTTCGACCGGGTACGCGACGAGCGATGGGGCCCGCGCACCATCGATGTGGACATCCTCGCGTACGCGGATGTCGTCTCGGACGATCCGCAGCTCACCCTTCCCCATCCCCGGGCCCATGAACGGGCCTTCGTCCTCGCGCCGTGGCACGACGTGGAGCCGGAGGCACAGGTGCCGGGCCATGGCGCGGTCGCCGAACTGCTCTCGTCGGTCGGCCGCGGCGGAGTGCGGCCCAGGGACGATCTGGAACTCCGCCTGCCTGAGTAGTCGTTAGGCTCAGCGGGTCGGTACGGCAAGGCGAAGGGCGGCTCTCTCGGTGAAGCAGTTGCGGATCGGCGTCCTGGCCGGCCTGTTCGTGGTGGCCGGCGTGCTCTCCTGGGCCGGGGCCCGTCTCTGGGACTCGTTCGGCACGTTGCCGAGCGTGCCCCTCGCGGCACCCATCGTCCTCGCCGTGATCGCCGTCGTGCTCACCGCGACCGCGCTCTCCCTGCGCTCGCGGCTACGCGCCCAGCGCGAACGGCGCCCGGACGCCAAGGGCGTCGATCCTCTGATGGCGGCCCGCGCGGTGGTCTTCGGCCAGGCCAGCGCCCTGGTGGCGGCCCTGGTCTCCGGAATCTACGGCGGTACGGGCGTCTATCTGCTCGGCCATCTCGACATTCCCGCCCGCCGCGACCAGGCCATCTACGCCGGCTTCTCCGTACTGGCGGGCCTCGCGGTGATCATCGCGGCCTTCTTCCTGGAGCGCGTCTGCAAACTCCCGGAGGGCCCGGACGACAACGACCACGACAAACACGGCACAGCGCCCGCGGGCCCAGTCTGACCTGCAAGGCCTGACCTGCCCGGTCCGATCTGTCGCCGGTCCACCGGCCGACGGCTGGAGGGCCGGTCAGCGGGCCATGATCAGGCTCATCGCCTCGGCCCTGGTCGCCGGAACGCGCAACTGACCGCGGACCGCCGAAGTGATCGTCTTCGCGCCGGGCTTGCGTACTCCGCGCATGGTCATGCACATGTGCTCGCACTCGATGACCACGATCACACCGCGCGGATCCAGGATCTCCATCAGCGAGTCGGCGATCTGTGTCGTCAGCCGCTCCTGGACCTGCGGCCGGCGGGCATAGACATCCACCAGCCGGGCCAGCTTCGACAGGCCCGTGATCTTCCCGTCCGCCGAAGGGATATAGCCGACATGAGCGACACCCACGAACGGGACAAGATGATGTTCACATGAAGACATCACTTCGATGTCCTTCACGAGCACCATCTCGTCATGGCCGAGATCGAATGTCGTTGTGAGCACATCCTCGGGCGTCTGCCAGAGTCCCGCGAATATTTCCTTGTACGCCCGCGCCACCCGACCCGGAGTCGCACGCAGGCCCTCACGGTCCGGGTCCTCTCCGACTGCGATCAGCAGCTCACGCACCGCATTCTCGGCCCGCTTCTCGTCGAATTCGCGGATGGGGCTCGCACCCTCCAGCGTCACCGGGTCGGTCATGTGTGCCTCGTTCCTGTGCCGTCCTTGGTGGGCGGGCATAAGAATGCCGCGCTCCCACAGGCTAAAACCTGGGGGGCGCGGCATCCATTCCGGGCCAGATCGAAAGGTCCGGGATCAGCTCTCCGGGCGCTCCTCGGGGAGGGCCTCGGTGGAGTTGTCGCCGTTGGTCCCGGCGGGCATTCCGCCGTTCGCACCGGCCGCGCCATTGGTCAGCGCCAGCTCCTTCGGCGAGAGCACCGGCGGACGCGTCGAAGGCGTACGGCGCGAGGAGCCGGTCCACGCCGGGCGGGCCGGGCGCTTCACGACGGTCGCGAAGACCTCTGCGATCTGGTCCTTGTTGAGCGTCTCCTTCTCCAGGAGCGCGAGAACCAGATTGTCGAGAACGTCGCGGTTCTCGACGAGGATCTCCCAGGCCTCGTTGTGCGCGGTCTCGATGAGCTTCTTGACCTCTTCGTCGACCAGCGCCGCGACCTCTTCCGAGTAGTCGCGCTGATGCGCCATCTCCCGGCCGAGGAACGGCTCCGTGTTGTCGCCGCCGAACTTGATCGCGCCGAGCCGCTCCGTCATGCCGTACTGCGTGACCATCGCACGGGCCGTGGCCGTGGCCTTCTCGATGTCATTGGCCGCGCCGGTGGTCGGGTCGTGGAAGACCAGCTCCTCGGCCGCCCGCCCGCCCAGCATGTAGGCGAGCTGGTCGAGCATCTCGTTGCGCGTGGTCGAGTACTTGTCCTCGTCGGGCAGGACCATGGTGTAGCCCAGGGCCCGTCCTCGGGACAGGATCGTGATCTTGTGCACCGGGTCGGAGTTCGGAGACGCCGCGGCGACCAGGGCGTGTCCGCCCTCGTGGTACGCGGTGATCTTCTTCTCCTTCTCGGACATGATCCGGGTCCGCTTCTGCGGGCCCGCCACGACGCGGTCGATCGCCTCGTCCAGAGCGTGGTTGTCGACCAGCTTCTTGTCGCTGCGCGCCGTCAGGAGCGCCGCTTCATTCAGCACGTTCGCCAGATCCGCGCCGGTGAAGCCGGGCGTACGACGGGCGACCGCGCCCAGATCGACATCCGGTGCGACCGGCTTGCCCTTCTGATGGACCTTGAGGATCTCCAGCCGGCCCTGCATGTCCGGGCGGTCGACGGCGATCTGCCGGTCGAAGCGGCCGGGACGCAGCAGCGCCGGGTCGAGGATGTCGGGCCGGTTCGTGGCGGCGATCAGGATGACGCCGCCCTTCACATCGAAGCCGTCCATCTCGACAAGGAGCTGGTTCAGAGTCTGCTCGCGCTCGTCGTGTCCGCCGCCCAGACCGGCGCCGCGGTGCCGGCCGACGGCGTCGATCTCGTCCACGAAGACGATCGCCGGAGCGTTCGCCTTGGCCTGCTCGAAGAGGTCGCGCACCCGGGAGGCACCGACACCGACGAACATCTCCACGAAGTCGGAGCCGGAGATCGAGTAGAACGGCACACCGGCCTCACCCGCGACAGCGCGGGCGAGCAGCGTCTTGCCCGTACCGGGCGGGCCGTAGAGCAGCACACCCTTCGGGATCTTGGCGCCGACCGCCTGGAACTTCGCCGGCTCCTGGAGGAACTCCTTGATCTCGTGGAGCTCCTCGACCGCCTCGTCGGATCCCGCCACATCGGCGAAGGTCGTCTTCGGGGTGTCCTTGGTGATGAGCTTGGCCTTGGACTTCCCGAACTGCATGACCCGGGAGCCGCCGCCCTGCATCTGATTCATCAGGAACAGGAAGACCACGACGATCAGGACGAAGGGCAGCAGAGACAGCAGCACCGAGACGAACGGGCTCTGCTTCGAGGGCGAGACCGTATAGCCCTTGCTGATGTCGCCGTTCTGGAACTTGGTCTGAAGGGTGCCCGCCAGCGCGGATCCCTGGCTGCCGATATAGCTGGCCTGGATCTTGTCGCTGCCGTTGACCTTCACACCGTTCTTGAGGTCGACCTTGATGATCTGTTCGTCGCCGGTGGTCAGTTTGACCTGCTCGGCCTGGTTCTTGTCGATCGCCTGGACGACCTCACCGGTGTCCACCGTCTTGTAGCCGCCCGACGAGCCGACGACCTGCATCAACACGACCACGGCGAGGACGGCCAGCACGATCCACATGACCGGCCCACGGAAGTATCGCTTCACGTCCATCCATACGGAGCGAAGTCGCCCCGTCCCTCCTGCCCGTAGGTAAATGCTGCTGTGAGAAAAGACTGTTCTTCGGACGGTACCCCAGCATTGTGGCCCGCGATGGCACGGGATGGCTGACAAACCCGTCTTCCCATGCTCCAACGGCGCGAGATGCGCTGGGGTTCCCGGCGGCTACGGAGCCTTTCCGCGCCGGACGGGATCCGGACCGGATCCGGCCTGATCCGAAAGACCGGTCCTAGCCGCCGTAGACATGCGGTGCGAGTGTGCCGACAAAAGGCATGTTGCGGTACTTCTCCGAGTAATCCAGGCCATATCCGACGACAAACTCATTGGGAATGTCGAAGCCGATCCATTTCACATCGATCGCGACCTTCGCGGCATCCGGCTTGCGGAGCAGAGTGCACACCTCCAGCGAGGCGGGCTCCCGTGAACCGAGGTTGGAGAGCAGCCACGACAGCGTCAGCCCGGAGTCGATGATGTCCTCGACGATCAGGACGTGCTTGCCCTTGATGTCGGTGTCCAGGTCCTTGAGGATCCGGACCACACCGGAGGACTGGGTGCCGGCTCCGTAGGAGGAGACGGCCATCCAGTCCATCGTCACAGGGGTGGACAGCGTGCGCGCCAGATCCGCCATGACCATCACGGCGCCCTTGAGGACCCCGACGAGAAGCAGATCCTTGCCTGCGTACTCCGCGTCGATCTTCGCGGCCAGATCGGCCAGCTTCGCGTCGATCTCTTTCTTGGTGATGAGCACCGACTGGAGGTCGTTGCCCAGGTCCTTGTCGTCCACCCGTATCACTTTCGTTGTCGGCCGGGGATCCGGGACTCACGTCCCGGGAGACACAGCCGTAGTGCTTCCGCGCTTCAGCCCTGCCGGACGACCAGTCTGCCACCCTGCCTCCTGGCCTCCACGCGGCCGGGCAGGTTGATGGCTCCCTGGCCGCGCCAGCCCGTGATCAGGCGGTCGACCTCTTCGATATGACGGGCGAACAGGGATCCGGCCGGGGCGCCCGCGGCGATGACCGCCCGGCGCAGCACACGGCGGCGGACTGCGGGCGGGAGCGCGTACAACTTGGCGCAATCCAGCAGCCCCGACTCGTCCCGTACGGCGCGGTCCGCGTCGGCGGCCCAGGCGTCGAGGGCATCGGCGTCGTCGCGGGAGAGCTGTGCCGTACGGGCCAGGGCCTCCACGACGCCCTTGCCGAGACATTTCTCCAGCGCGGGCAGGCCTTCGTGGCGCAGCCGTGAGCGGGTGTACGCGGGATCGCTGTTGTGCGGATCGTCCCAGACCGGGATCGACTGGACCAGACAGGCCTTGCGGGCGGTCTGGCGGTCGAGCTGGAGGAAGGGACGCCGGTAGCGGCCGGCCGTCCCGGAGACGGCCGCCATGC
>NZ_FMDK01001066.1 GCF_900091995.1 Streptomyces sp. MnatMP-M17 | reverse complement strand
GGGAGTTCGCGCAGCAGGGCGCTCGGCCGGCTCGCGCCGAAGGCGGCCACGAAGCGGTCCAGGGCGACTTCGGCGACGACCGCCGTCGGTTCGGCCTCCATGATCAGACGCAGCAGTGTCTCGCAGGCCTGTTCCGGGTCCATGGCGCCGATCCCGGCGCGCCTCGCGGCCTCGTCGGCCCCGGCGCCCTCCGCCATTCCGCCGCCGTCCCAGGCGCCCCAGGCGATCGAGGTCGCCGGGAGATCGTGTGCCCGGCGCCGTTCGGCGAGTGCGTCGAGTACGGCGTTGGCCGCCGCGTAGTTGGCCTGGCCGGGGTTGCCCACGGCGGAGGAGGCGGAGGAGAACAGCACGAACGCCGTGAGGTCCAGCTCCCGGGTCAGTTCGTCGAGCAGCAGGGCCGAGGTGACCTTGGCGCGGAAGACCGGTGCGAACCGCTCGGGAGTGAGCCGGTCGAGTACGCCGTCGTCCAGGACTCCGGCCGTGTGCACCACACCGGTCAGCGGATGCTCGGCCGGGATGTCCGCGAGTACGGCGGCCAGTTGGTCCCGGTCGGCGGCGTCGCACGCGGTGAGGCTGACACGGGCGCCGAGCTCTTCGAGTTCGGTCCGCAGCGCTTCGGCGCCGGGCGCCTCGGGGCCGCGCCTGCTGAGCAGTACGAGGTGCTGGACACCGTCCCGGGCGAGCCTGCGGGCGACATGGGCGCCGAGGGCGCCGGTGCCACCGGTGATCAGTACGGTGCCGTCCGGCTCCCAGACACGGGCCGGGTGTTCACCGGGCGCCCGTACCAGGCGCCGGGCGAGAACGGCTGAGCCCCGTACGGCGACCTGGTCCTCTCCGTCGAGTCCGGCCAGTACGCCCGTGAGCCCGGCGGCCGTCCGCCCGTCCAGTGTCCCGGGCAGATCGATCAGACCGCCCCAGCGCTCCGGATACTCCAGCGCGGCAACTCGGCCGAGGCCCCAGACGGCGGCCTGGAGCGGGTGGCGCGGCTCCTCCGTACGGCGTACGGAGACCGCGCCACGGGTGAGGCACCAGAGCGGTGCGCCGATCCCGGCGTCGCCCAGGGCCTGGAGCAGTACGGCGGTGAGGGCGGCGCCCTCGGGCACACCGTCCGCCAGGGAGTCCCGCAGGGCCAGGAGTGATACGACACCGGCGAAGGGCGTGCCGTCCGTACGGGCACCATCGCCCAGGGCCCGGAATTCCGCGGCGAGCGCGGCACGGTCGGGCGTGGCGACCGGGAGCCGCACGACCGAGGTGCCCAGCGCGTCGAGCGCCGTGGACACCCAGGCGTCCTCGGTCAGTTCGCCGGGCACCACGGCGAGCCAGGTGCCCGTGAGCGGCTTGCGGTGGGCGAGGGCGAAGCCGCCGACGGGCCGCCAGACGACACGGTGCCGCCGGCCCTCCACGACCGACTCGTCGTCGCGCTGCCTGCGCCAGTCCAGCAGCGCGGGCAGCACCCTGGACAGGGCGTCCTCCTCGATGTCCAGGACGGATTCCAGCGAGGCGAAGTCCTCCCGCTCCACGGCGTCCCAGAACCCGCGGTCCGTGGTGTCCGCCCGCGGTGTCGCCTCGGCGGCGACGGCCGGCGCGTCGGGCCAGAACCGGCCGTGCTGGAAGGCGTATGTCGGCAGATCCACCCACCGGGCTCCGGTGTCCGCGAAGAACGCCGGCCAGACCGGGCCCGCACCGTGGACATGCAGCCGGGCGAGCGCGGTGACCAGGGTGGTCTCCTCGTCCCTGCCCTTGCGCAGGAGCGGTACGGCGACGGCGGCGGGCGGCGCCGACTCCTGGGCCAGGGCGGCGAGCACTCCGTCCGGGCCCAGTTCCAGGAACGCGGTCACTCCGCGCTCCGCCATCGTCCTGACACCGTCGGCGAACCGTACGGCCTCCCGGACATGCCGTACCCAGTACTCCGCCGAGCACAGCTCCTCGGCCGTGGCCAGGGCGCCGGTCAGATTGGACACCACCGGGATACGCGGTGCCCGGAAGGCCAGTTGCTCCGCGACGGCGCGGAAGCCGTCCAGCATCGGGTCCATCAGCGGCGAGTGGAACGCGTGCGAGACCCGCAGCCGGCTGGTCTTGCGGCCACGCCTCTCCAGCTCGGCCGCCACCTCCAGCGCCACGCCCTCCTCGCCCGAGATCACCACGGACGCCGGGCCGTTGACGGCGGCGACCGAGATCCGGCCGGAGAGCAGCGGAGTGATCTCGTCCTCGGTGGCCTGTACGGCGAACATCGCGCCGCCGGCCGGCAGCTCCCGCATCAGCCGCGCGCGGGCCGCGACCAGCTTGACCGCGTCCTCCAGTGTGAACACGCCCGCCACATGGGCGGCGGCGATCTCACCGATGGAGTGCCCGGCCACCAGGTCCGGAGTCAGGCCCCAGGACTCGACCAGCCGGAACAGCGCCACCTCGACGGCGAACAGCGCGGGCTGGGCGGCGCCGGTGTCGTTGAGCTCCGCGGCGTCCGTGCCCCAGATCACCTCGCGGAGCGGGCGCTCCAACTCGGCGTCCAGCAGGGCCAGTACGGTGTCGAGCGCCTCGGCGAAGGCCGGGAACCGCTCGTACAGCTCACGGCCCATCCCGAGCCTCTGCGAGCCCTGGCCGGAGAAGAGGAAGGCGCGCTTGCCCGCCTTCTCCACCTTGTGCTCGACCAGCTGCGGCAGTGTGTTCCCTTCGGCCAGCGCGGTGAGGCCGTCGAGCAGACCTCCGCGTTCGGTGACGGTCAGGGCGGCCCGGTGCTCGAAGACCGAGCGGGTCGTCGCGAGCGAGAAGGCGAGATCGGTCAGCGGGACATCGGGACGGGCGGTCACCCGGGCGAGCAGCCTGCGGGCCTGGTCGCGCAGCGCGTTCCCGGTCCGGCCGGAGAGCAGGACCGGCACGGTGCTCGCCTCGCGCCCGCCGGATGGCGCATCGGCAGCGGTATCAGTAGCGGTAGCGGTATCGCCGACGGCCTCCGGTGCCTGCTCCAGGACGATATGCGCGTTCGTACCGCTGGCACCGAACGAGGAGACTCCGGCGCGGCGCGGCCGGCCCGAGTCCGGCCAGGCGATCTGCTCGGTGAGCAGCCGGGCCGCGCCCGCCGTCCAGTCCACCTGGGACGTCGGGTTCTCGGCGTACAGCGACTTCGGCAGGGTGCCGTGGCGCATCGCCATCACCATCTTGATCACGCCCGCGACACCCGAAGCGGCCTGCGTGTGACCGATATTGGTCTTGAGTGAACCGAGCAGGAGCGGGCGCTCCGGATCGCGGTCCTGGCCGTAGGTGGCGAGCAGTGCCTGTGCCTCGATCGGGTCACCGAGCTTGGTACCGGTGCCATGGGCCTCCACCGCGTCCACCTCGGCCGGCGAGAGACCGGAGTTGGCGAGGGCCTGCCGGATCACCCGCTGCTGCGCGGGCCCGCTCGGCGCGGTCAGTCCGTTGGAGGCGCCGTCCTGGTTGATGGCCGAGCCGCGCAGGACCGCCAGTACGCGATGGCCGTTGCGGCGCGCGTCGGAGAGCCGCTCGACCACGAGCATGCCCACACCCTCGGACCAGCCGGTGCCGTCCGCCGCCTCGGAGAACGCCTTGCACCGGCCGTCGGGCGAGAGCGCGCCCTGGGCGCTGAACTCGACGAAGCCCGCCGGAGTGGCCATCACGGTGACACCGCCGGCCAGGGCGATCGAGCATTCACCGGTACGGAGGGCCTGGGCGGCGAGATGCAGGGCGACCAGCGACGAGGAGCACGCGGTGTCCACGGAGACCGTGGGTCCCTGGAGGCCGAAGGAGTACGCCAGCCGACCGGAGAGCAGGCTCGCCGACTGCGCGGTCTCCCACTGGCCGGCCTCGGCGGGCCG
>NZ_FMDK01000342.1 GCF_900091995.1 Streptomyces sp. MnatMP-M17 | reverse complement strand
CGGCTGATGTCGGCGTTGGTGCCGTGGATCGCAAGGCGGAGGAGGGAGCCATGGCGGAGCTCTGGTGACCGACGACAACGCGGCGAGGCGCGGCCCGCCGCGGCAACGGCTGATGTCACTGCGGGCACGCGAGCCCGGCAAGATCCAAACGAGAGGCCCTAGTGGCGCAACAGCCAACGCCAGCGAGGCTGTTCGAGCACGACCGACGTCGCGGCCAGCGCGGTCGCGACGACCGCCGCCCACGTGGGCCACGCGAACCACGGCGCCACCGCTGCGGCGGCCACTTCGAGGAGCACGAGCAGGAACATTGCCGCGCCGGGGATCGCCACCGGCGGGTCGAAGGGGCGGTCGCCGGGTGTTCCGACGAGGGCCGGCAGTCCGATCAGCAGGACCAGCGCGGTGATCGCGACCGTCCAGCCGACCCGGTGCAGCGCCCACGGGATGGCCGTCCAGCCGATCAGTTCGGTCAGGAACCGCAGCCCGGAGGTGGCGTTGGTGCGGTTCGGGGAGTCGGCGGCCTGGGTCATGATCCCTCCCCGGCATGGAGCGGCGCGGTGTCGGGCCCGCTGATGGCGGCCTCGGCCCGCATGCCGTTGATGAGCGTGTCGACGACGAACCGGTAGCTGTCGGCTGGGTCGCGCTCCATCTGGAAGGCGTCGTCGCTTTCGAGGCCGACGAAGCCGTGGATGACGGTGCGCAGGGCTCGGACCGCGTCGGTGGCGCGCTCGTCGGTCAGCCCGAAGCCGGCGACCACGTCGAACAGGATCTGCACCGCTTCGTGGGCCACGGCCTGGTATTCCTCGTCTTCGGGGTGCGGGGCGCGGACGCTGGCGGCGTACCGACCAGGGTGGTCGAGGGCCCACTTCCGGTACGTCTCGGCGATCGTGCGGACCGCGTCCGGACCGGACCGGCCGACGGCAGCCCGGGCCAGGACGGCGCCGATGTCGCGGACGGCCTGGAGGCCGACGCCCCGCTGGAGGGCGTCCAGCGAGTCGACGTGCTTGTACAGCGACGGTGTCCGCACGCCGACCCGTTCGGCCAGCAGGCCCATGGTCAGGCCGGCGAAGCCGACCTCGTCGGCGAGTTCCGACGCGGCCGCGATGACCGTATCCCGGTCGAGTCCGGCCCTAGGCACGGGCCGTCTCCAGGAACGAGCGCACCAGGCCGACCACCGCCGACGGGAACTGGACCTGCGGGTAGTGGCCCGCCCCCGGGAGCATCTCCAGCTGGCCGACGCCCTGCGGCAGCGCGGCCACGATGGCCTCGCCCTCGGCCTTCGGGTCACCCCAGTCGGGATCGAGGGTGCCCATGACGACCAGGACCGGGCAGTGCACGTTGCCGAGTTGGGCACCGGCGTCGGCGGCGCTGTTCATCTGCTTCTGCAGGGCCTTCATCCGGCCCGGCTCGTGCAGCATGGCATCGGTGCGCTCAAGGCTCGCGGCCCAGTCCGCCGGGCGCGGCTGCGGGGTCGCGATCTCCAGGTACTTGAGCCACTGCTTGTGGCTGCCGAGCATCGCGACGGCCGAGATCGCCGTCGCGCCCTTGCGGTAGCGGGACACGCCCAGGGCGCTCAGCGAGTACTCCACCTTGCGGGTGAACGGCGCCAGTTCGACGACGGCGCTCACGAGCGCCGGCGCCTTGGCGGCGGCGATCGTCGCGGCACCGCCTGAGATGGAGTGGCCGACCAGCACCGCGGGACCGCCGAGGTGCTCGATCAGCGCGATCAGGTCGCCGGCGATGTCGGTGCGGGTGTAGGACGGCCACGTCGCGGTCGACTCGCCGCTGCCTCGCAGGTCCACGGCCGCGATCCGGTAACCGGCGGCCACCAGCTCCGGGACCATGAACCGATAGGCGTCGCGGCTCTGGCCGATCCCGTGCGCAAGCACCATCAGCGGCCCGGAGCCGGTCACTTCGTAGGCGAGGGTGCCGCCTTCCACGTTCAGGAACTCAGTCATGTCGACCTCCATGGCTAATCTTGATAGCCAAAAAGCTACTCGCATTAGCCAAAGGGGGCAAGGCCGGTGCGCGAGAATCCATGGCAAGCCCGGTGGGATGGGAACCGTCCGGCGCCGCGGGTGGGAGGAGCGCGGCACGGCACCGCATGATGGAGCCGCACGGCGACCGTGGCACGAGGGAGCTTCCGTTGACGGTGGGCTATGGGCGGGTTTCGCCTACGTGGAGCCAGAGGTGGTAGATCGTCTTGCGTGACGCGTGTGCAACTGACCAACGAGGAGTGGCAGTTCATCGGGCCGTACCTACCGATCGGCGAGTACGGCCCGTACCCCGAGCGGCTGCGGCAGCAGTTCGAGGGGGGGATCTGGCGGTTCAAGACCGGCGGGCAGTGGCGGGAGATGCCGCAGGAGTTCGGTGCCTGGTCGACCGTGCACAACCGCTTCCGGCAGTGGCGTGGCGCCGGCGTGTTCGAGGCCCTTCTGAAAGGCCTGATCACGGAGGCCGCGAAGCGAGGCGAGGTCGACCTGTCTTTGGTCAGCATCGACTCCACCACCGCACGGGCTCACCACGACGCCGCCGGGATGCACATGAACGAGGACGTGCTCACCGCTTTGGAGAAGGCTGCTGCCGAGGTCAAAGGGGGCGGCCTCGAAGAAGAAAGCGCGCAGGGCGCCGCGGCTGATCCCGAGCAGGACGAGCGACGACCCCTCCGGCACCGCCGAAAGCTCCGGCTGAAGGCTGCCCTGCTCGGACGCTCGCGGGGCGGGCAGACGAGCGGCCGGGCGCCGCCCGTTGGGCGCTAGGCCTTCTGTGCCACTCCGGCATACAGGGACACCTGGGCATCGGTCACAAGGCTCGGTCCGCTGGCAGCCTGCGGGCGCCAGCGGTGCGCCACCACCAGCCCCGGGTCCGCCAGCGTCAACCCGTCGAAGAAACGCAGTACTTCAGCCCGGCTGCGCACCTGCGCCGCGGTGCCCGCGCTGTGGTAGACCTCCACGATTCCCGCCCATGCCACAGGGTCGAAGTCGGGGGTGCAGTGCGAAAGACTCAGATAGGAACCCGGCGCCAACCGGTCGAGCAGCGTCCGCACTATCCCGTACGGATCGCGGTCGTCCGGAACGAAGTGCAGCAGGGCGTGCAGGCTCAGGCCGACCGGACGCTCCAGGTCCAGACAGCCGGACTCCTCCACCGCCGCCAGCACCGAGCCGGGGTCGGTCACGTCCCCTTCGACATAGGCAGTCGCCCCCTGCGATGAGCTGTTGAGGAGTTCGTCCGCGTAAACAAGCACGATCGGGTCGTTGTCCACATAGACGACCCGGGCGTCCGGGGCCGCCTCCTGGGCCACTTCGTGCAGGTTGGGGGCGGTCGGAATCCCGGTCCCGATGTCGATGAACTGGCGGATCCCGCAGTGACCGGCCAGATAGCGCGCCGATCGATGCATAAAGGCACGGTTCACCCGAGCCGCCGCGCCTATGCCGGGAAAGTGACGGGTGACTTCCTCCGCCGCTTCCCGGTCGACCGCGTAGTTGGTCTTCCCGCCCAGGTAGTAGTCGTACATCCTGGCGCTGTGAGGCCGGTCCTGCCGTAACTCCGCGCCCCCTCCGCCGATTTCCGAGTGCCCGGTGCTGTCGTCCGCCACGCCGTCCCCTTCCACACGCGCGTCCCATCCGCGCAATCCAACTTGTGCGACAAGTTGAATGCGACGGATGCACTTGCATCACGGTCACTGAGTACCCGCCAGAACGGGCGCGTGTCCACCCCTGCGGCTCAGGACGAGGTGATGCACGCCTGACAGGCATGCATCACCTCTTGTCTGCCGGAACCGGCGCGGCCAGGCTCCGCATCAGCTGTTCCGCGAACTACAAGTCCCCGATGGCCACCGCCGCGATGAAGGCCGCGGCATCGCCACGCACGAACCCCAGGACAGGCCCGTCCGGGACCTTGGAGTCACGGAAGGCGACGGCCTCGGGACCATGAGCGGCCACTTCGACGCAGGCACCGTTGTGATTGCTGTACGAACTCTTCCGCCAGGCCGTCACCGGGACGGCCGTCTGCTCGGCACATCCCTTTGCGACATCTGAGATCGTTCCGGATTCCCCCGTCATCATCAGCTCCTCTGCGACAGCTGCCAGTACCCCGTCGGCCCCAGATGCAATTGCATCGCGACGGCCATCTCAATGATGACCCGTGAAGACCGTCGCTGAACCTGCACGAAGCACCTTTCTCCTCGCGGCAGGCGTGGTCGGGCGTGCAAGTGCGCGCCGGGAAGCTTTCTCTTCAAGAACTTCACGCGGGCGCGTTCACGGGAGCGCACTCAGCACAAAAAGCGTCCGAGGTGCATATATCAGACAATCACATAAGCGGTTTCGACAGGGATCTCACCTGCGCAAACAACTGAAGATGTTGCGATTTTCAGCAGTGAACCAGGCGGCCGACGGTTGTTCGCGCCGCAGGCGTATCTGTGGGGAGGCCGGTGTTCTCACGGCCGTTTCGTGCGTTCAACACCCGCACGGCGGAAGAAACGCTCGGAGGGGCGGTGGCAGCGGGTGGCACGGCAACCTACTCTCGGTGCCCGCTGACCGACCTGTTCGGTTCAGCCGCAGAGCCCTGGCCCCTCAGGTTCGAGCCCGGTGCCAGGGCTCTGCGTCGCTACGACAGAAGGAGTCGCAATGGCGACATCCCCCAACCGCCAAGGCGGTAAACGCAAACGCCGCCCCGCCCGCGAGGCTGGCAGCCGTATTCGAAACACGACATGGGGTGCCTGTGCCGTCAACGCGCTTATAACGGCTCATGTCTGCGGTGCCGCGCCTTACCAGGGCCCGCAGACACCCCAGGACCCGATGACCTTCCTGACAGCCGTCGCCCTGTCCGCCCTCACCATCTGGCTCAGTACCCGTGGAGCCCCGAACGGCGGGTGAGAAGCGGCGATCGGATATGCGGCAACGAGCAGTGCTTCGTTGCCGCATATCCGGCATCGAGCCTCCGAGGAAGGACATCTGGCATATGCGCGTCCCGTTCCGTTCCGACCACGGTAACGAGCCACTTCCACAAAAGAACACCCCGGCCGGCCCGGCTCCCGCACCGGCCGCGGCCGACATCACCATGCGGGAGTTACACGAGAGCCGGCAGTCCCGACCGACCAGATGCCAACTGGGGTCCGTCCTTACACACGTACAGCGCTTTTCGCATGTTTCTGTCGAGGAACTCGCCGTCAGCACCGGCCTCTCGCTGTCCCAGATGTCCCGCGTTCTGGCCGGGGAGCAATTCCCCAACTGGCCCGTTACTGAACGCATCGCGCGTGCTTGCGGAGCCGACCCCCTGATTCTGCGCAAGGTGTGGGAGGACGAGAAGTGCCGGCAGGAGCATTCCGCCGGTCGCGGCTTCCACCCTCCGAGATCGTTCGACGAATGCGTCGGCCCAGGGCACGAGCCGCCTCGCGAGGGCTGAGACCGCCCGGACCCAGGAGATCCGAGGTCGCGCGAGAGGGCGGGAGCCGACTCCCGGGGCGGCGCGACTCGATGCGCGGCAACGCCCGGCAGCCCTGTGGCGTCGCAGCCGGCGCCGCTCACGGCTTCCGCACGGACTCTGTTGCGGTCATTAATGAAAACGATTATCGTCTCACCCATCGCCTTGACCGGTCCTGGTCAAGCACCTACCCACCCTTGGGGGGACATCTATGTCTGCTCTTCAGCGATTTGTGACGGTTTCGGGCGCCGCTTTCGCCGCGCTCGCGATGACGGGGCTCGCCACGGCCACCGCCGCCGCTCCGGTCGTTCTGTCGTCCGGTCATGTCGACGTCCTGGACGCCGAGTTCGACGGCGCGGCCTTCGATCTGCATGTGCACGACGAATCGGTCACCCCCGACGTCGAGTACGCCCCCGCCGATGTGCGGCTCGATGTGCCGGCCGCCGCCAAGACGGTCAGACCGGCGGGCGCCGCGTACAACTTCCTCGGCGCCGCGGGCTCCACCGTGTGGATCCTGCCGCAGGACCAGGCCGCCGCCGCGGCCAAGGGCTTGCTGTGGCCCGGCATCTCCACCGAGCACCTGAACTCGGGTGTGTTCACCAACGACCGCGTGACGTTCACGCTCACCGGCGCCGAGTACGACGCCGCGGGCGACGGGGTGTTCGAGGACACGACCGCCGAGGTCAGTGTCTACGGTGTGTCCGGCTCCGCGGTGACCAAGTTCTACGACGGTGGCGACGGTCTCGGCGCGTCCGACTCCCGCTCGTTCCTGACCGGCTCCCACAACCACTACAACTGGGCCTTCGAGGCGGCCGGTACCTACCGGCTCACCTTCCGGGTCAGCGGCACCACCGTCGGCGGTGCCACACCGTCCGCCACGGCGTCGTACGTCTTCTCCGTCAAGCCGTGACGACTACTCCCAGGATGAACGGGTCGCTGCGTACCGGGGCCGCGGTCGCGGTCGCGGCGGCCCTGTTCGCCGGAGCGTTCGCCGCGGTCGCCGGAGGGAGTACGGCGGCCGGCGCGGCTCCGCTCGCCGTCGTGCTGGACGAGGGCGAGATCGACTTCGCGCCGAGGATCGTGGACGGCACGGTCCAGTTGGGGGTCGCCGACCGTACCGGAGGCGGGAGCACGGTGTGGCGGGAGCCCTCGACTGTGGTTCTGCATGCCAAGCCGGAGACGGAGTACGCGATTGACGGCGCGATGATCGAACCCGTAGCGATGTTCGAGGAGACACCGGGGTATCCGGTCTGGCTCCTCAACGGCGTCGGTTCCGACGACCGCTTCGACCTCGACCCCGGCTGGAGCACCGGCGAACTCCCCGCCGCGCAAGCCGGGTCGGCCGGAGTGCGGCTGGCGGAGGTCCAGGGGCCTGGCGACTTCGCCATGTTCTCCTGGGACTGGGCGAACGGTGCCCAGGCCGAACCGCTGCTCGTGGAACGCCTGCCGGAGTACTCGTCGTTCCCCCTTCCCGACTCCGACCGTTTCACCCCCATGTGGGGGTTCACGGCGGAGGGGGTCTACCGGGTGACCTTCGAGATCTCCGTCGACACCGGAGGCGGCACGCGCGACGTCGACAGGGAGACCGTCGCCGTCGTGGTCGGTGATGACATCGATCCCGGGCAGGTGCTGCCCGGCGACGGGTCCACCCCGTCGCCCACACCCACACCCACGCCGACTTCCACACCCTCCGGGTCCGGCCCGGGTCCCGATCCGACCGTGTCGCAGACACCGACGCCCCCGAAGGGGTACGTCATCGGCGACGGGCATATCGACCTGGCGACCCGGCTGGTCGGCGGGGCCCTGCGGTTCCAGATCAAGGACGGCGCGTACGACACCCTGGTGTGGCGCGAGCCGGAGAGTGTTGTCATCCATGTGAAACCGCAGGCCAAGCGGAGGATAGGCGCGGGCTACGAGTTCCTGGGGACGGCCGGCGACCCGGTGTGGTGGCTGCCCGACCAGCAGGTGCCGGGGCTGGTGTGGCCGGGCTGGGGCTCGACGGAGCTGGACCCGGCGGACTTCCGTGGAGATCTGACGTACGAACTGACCGCGGTGCGCGGGCCGGGGCAACTGGCCGTGTTCCAGAACAGCGGCCTCGGCGGGCTCACCAACGTGCTCGACAGCGGCGACGGGCTGCCGGACAGCTTCTCCTTCGCCGCCCATACCCACGCGCACCCGGTATGGGCGTTCACCGAGGAGGGCGTCTACCGGGCGACCTTCACCATGAGCGGCACCCTCGCGAACGGTACGAAGGTCGGCGACAGCGAGACGGTGGCGTTCGCGGTGGGGGACATCGATCCGGCAACGGTCGTTCCGGGGGACGGAGATGGGGACGGGGACGGGGACGGAGATGGGGACGGCCCCACCGCCTCGCCCTCCGTGAGTCCCCCGGGCTCCCCCGCGCCCACGCCGTCCGGCTCGACGGACGGTCCGGGCGGGTCCGGCCACCCGTCGGACGGCACGCTGGTTCCCGGTTCCGACGGGGGATCGGCCGCCGGCTCCGGTGGTGCCTCGGGCCCGGACGGTTCGTCCGGCGAGGGTACGTCCCCGCAGGGCGGACTCGCCGCGACGGGCGCCGGTGTGCTGCTGCCTCTCACGGGGGCCGTCGCCGGTGTCATGGCAGGGGGCATCGCCTTCCTCGCGGTGCGCCGACGTCACCGTAGGCATGTCCCGGGAGCCGGAACCGGCAAGGCCTGACACCTGCCCCGGGGCGCCGGCCCCGGGGCCGTGTGGACAAGGCCCCGCCTGTTCCCCGCCCCGGGGCACATACCCCTCCACAACCAGGAAAGGGAGGAGCCCGATGCGGGCCCCACTCCGCATGTCCGCCGCGCTGGTCGTGGCGTCCGCACTGCTGACCGCGTGCAGCGGGCGCTCACAACCAGGCGCGTCCGACGCCGCGTTGACCGTCTCGGCGACCACCGCGATCATCGCGGACCTGGTCGGCCGGGTCGGCGGTGACCGGGTCGATGTGACATCGATCGTGCCGCACCACGGCGATCCTCATTCGTACGAGCCGAGCCCGGGCGACGCGGTCAGGGTGGCACGGGCCGATCTCGTGTTCAGCAATGGACTGCTGCTCGAAGAGCCCGGGATCATGAAGATGGTCCACACCAACACCCGCGAGGGCACCCCGAAGGTCGCCATCAGCGAGACGCTGGAGGAGTACGGCGGCTCGGTGATCAAGCTCAAGGAGGACCTCGGGCTCGATGTGCTCTGGCTGGGCTGGGCGGTGGAGGGCGAACTCGCGGGCGAGGGTTCCCAGGTGCGCACCACCGCCGTCAATATGACCGGGCCGGGCGATCTGCACGTATATCTGACGGACACGCTCGGCCGTCCCAAGAGCTATGTCGACTCCACCGACGGCTTCGACGCCAAGGACTCCTTCACACTGCCGCCCGAGGCCCATACACATGTCAACTGGTCGTTCAGCAAGCCCGGAACGTACCGGCTGACGGTCGAGGGCCGGACCGAGACGCTCGACGGGAAGACCGCGGAGATCGGGCGCGGCACGGTGACGTTCGAGGTCGGCGGCTCGCCGGCCGGTCCGGGTTCGCCGGTGTCATCCGGGGCGTCCGGGGGCCGGACGGTTCTCGACGGCGGGCACGCCGATGTCGCGCTCAACGCCGAAAAACGGCAGGTGTACGTACGCGTCGACGACCCGAGGACCGGGAAGCGGACCCATCACCCGGCCGACAAGGTGGTGATGTCCGTACCGGACCGGGCCAAGGCGCGGGTGCCGAAGGAGGACGCCTTCCGGTTCCTCGGCACGCCCGGCGCCGATGTGTGGGTGCTGCCGCAGGCCGTGCTGGGCAAACATGTGCACGGCGATCTGGACCCGCACGCATGGGAGGACGTGGCCAACGCCGAGGCGTATGTGCGACGTATCGAGGCGGAGCTGATCAAGGCCGATCCCGAGGGCCGCCGGACCTACGAGGCCAATGCCGCACAGTACTTGAAGCAGCTCGGCGCACTGGATCAGGAGGTCGCCCGACAGCTCGCGGCCATCCCGGCGGACCGTCGCAAGCTCATCACCACGCATGACGCCTTCGGCTATCTCGCCAAGGCGTACGCCATGGAGGTCGTGGGCTTCGTCGTGCCGGTGCCCAGCCAGGAGCCGAGCGCGGCCGAGGTGCGCGCGCTCGGCGACACCATCCGCGAGAAGCGGGTCCCGGCCGTCTTCCTGGAGCCGAATCTCGCGGCACGCGCCGATGTGCTGCGCCGGGTCGCCCAGGACGAGGGCGTACGGGTCTGCACCATCTACGGCGACTCGTTCGACAACAAGATCCATGACTACATATCGATGATGCGGCACAACGCGCGCGAGCTGGCTCGGTGCCTGGGAAGGACTGCCTGATGGTGACGGGCGAACGGAATACGTGGAGCGTACGCAGAGGCTCGATCGTGGTGGCCGCCGCCGCCTCGATGGCCATCGCCGCGGTGATACCGGGAAGCGGGGCCGCCGCCCGGGCGGCCACCGGCGCTCCGGAAGCCGCGACGGCGGTTCCGCAGGCGCGGATCACGCTCGGGGAGCAGGGGCTCGGGCTGGGCCGCGGCGGGCTCGTCGTGGTCGACAACACACACCGGACGCCGGTGCCGGACGACCCCGCGTACGAGTTCCTCGGCACACCGGGCACACCGGTCTGGGAGATCACTGACGCGCCGTGGGACACCTCGGGCATCGCGCCGGGCGGTGTACGGGACGACAGTGTGCGCTGGTCGCTCGCAGCCGTGGACGGGCCCGGCACGGTCTCCGTGTACGAGACGACAGGCGCGCGGCCACTGGTGCGGTTCGACAGTGCGGACGGTCTGCCCGACGGCTACGACCTGCCGGCCGGCGCGAGCGGTGACACCCGGTGGGCCTTCGACACGGCCGGGACGTACACACTGACGTTCACCGCGGCTGCTGCTCGGGAACGGGACGGGAAGGCACTCGCGGCGTCCGTGCGGTACGAGGTACGGGTCGGGGACGCCACAACACACGTACCCGCGATGCCGTCGCCCCGGCCATCCGCTCCCTCGGCGGCTCACCGGGGCATGACGGACGAGGAGGATCGGCCCACCGCGGTCCCGGCGCAGAGCCGTACACCGGAAAGCCGTACCCGGGCGCTGACTTCGACGTCGGCACGGCTGTCGGAGGCGCAGGTGTCGGTGGCACAGATGCCGGAAGCACAGGTGTCGAAGGCAGCGCCTGCCCAGGACACCGCCGACGGGAAGGCCGATACCGCCAGGAAGGTGCTCGACAACGGGCACATCGACTTCGCGGCCCGGGTCGTCGGAGGGAAGATGCAGATCCACATCAAGGACGGCACGGTGGCCGGGAAGACGGTCTGGAGGGAGCCGTCGTCGGTGGTCCTGCACGTCAGGCCCGCCGCGAAGAAGGAGATCCCGGACGGCGACGACTTCGCGTTCCTCGGCAGGCCGGGCGACCCGGTGTGGCTGCTCGACCAGGTCCAGCAGGAGGGGCTGCTGTGGCCCGGCTGGTCCACGGAGAACATCGAGCCGGGCAGGACGAAGGGCGCCGTCGGGTTCAAGCTGGCCAAGGCCGAAGGACCCGGCGCCTTCGCGCTCTACAACTACGACGGGATGTCCGGCGCGACCATCCGTTTCAACAGCCGGGACGGCGTTCCCGACACCTTCGACGTAGCGCAGAACACCCACGCACACGGCGGCTGGGCCTTCGGCGAGGAAGGCGTGTACCGGCTGACGTTCACCATGTCGGGCACACTCGCGGACGGATCCCCGGTCAGCGACACGGAGACAGTGACATTCGTGGTGGGGGCCACCGACCCGAGCACGGTCGAGCCGGGCGGCGGCGCGGGGAATCCGGCTGACGCGTCGCCCAGTTCACCGGGTGGCGGACAGCCAGGAGCGGGCTCCGGCGGCGACGGTGGGGGTTCCGCCGTCCATGACGGCGGCGATGACGGGACGCAGGGGGCGATGGCGCATACCGGGGCTGGCGGTGCCCTGCTGATCGGCGCGACCGCGGCCGGGCTCGCCGCGCTGGGCACGGGTTTTGTGGTCGCGACGCGGCGCGGTCGACGGGAAATGGCATGACAGGCCACGGACGCGACGTATCCGCCCGCCCGTCCCAGGATGTGGCCGCGCCCGCGCCGCTGACCGTCGACGCCGTCTCCGTACGGCTCGGCGGGCGGCTCGCCGTGTCCGAGGCGGGGCTCGTGGTGCGCGAGGGCGAACTCGTCGGACTGCTCGGCCCGAACGGCGCCGGGAAGACGACGCTGCTACGGGCCGTCCTGGGCCTGCTGCCCCTGGCATCCGGCACCGTGACCGCTCGGGCGCGTATCGGCTACGTACCCCAACGGCATGAGTTCGCCTGGGACTTCCCCGTCGATGTGGCCGGTGCCGTGCTGTCGGGACGTACCCGGCAGATCGGCTGGCTGCGGCGAGCGGGGGCCAGCGACCGGGCCGCGGCCGACGAGGCGCTGGAGCGTACGGGACTGACCGCACTGCGGCGGCGGCCCGTCGGCGAACTGTCGGGCGGACAGCGACAGCGGGTCCTGGTGGCCCGCGCGCTGGCCACCGAGCCGGACGTACTGCTGCTGGACGAGCCGTTCACCGGGGTCGACGTACCGACACAGGATGTGCTCGGCGCCCTGTTCGCGGGGCTGGCACAGGAGGGGCGGGCGCTGCTGATGACCACCCATGATCTGGCCGCGGCGGCCCGCTCCTGCACGCGTGTGGTGCTGCTCAACCGGAGTGTGGTGGCCGAGGGCGGTCCCGAACTGCTCTCGGACCCGGAACAGATGCTGCGGGCCTTCGGGCTGGACCGGGCGATCGGCGCAACCGCGCGGGGATCGGGATCGGGTGCCGGCACCGGGTCAGGCACGGGGTCCGGCACCGCGTCCTCCCCTTCCAAGGCGGTGACGGTGTGATGGGGTTTCTGCTGGAGCCATGGGATCTTCCCTTTATGCAGCGGGCGTTCGCGGTCGCCGCGGTCGTCGGGCTGGTGTGCGGTGTCGTCGGTGTGTTCGTGGTGCTGCGCGGGATGGCCTTCATCGGGGACGCGGTGGCACACTCCGCGTTTCCGGGAGTGGCGCTCGCGTACGCGTTCAACGGCAATCTGCTGCTCGGCGGGGCAGCCGCCGGAATCACCACAGCCGTGCTCATCGCGGTCGTCTCGCAGAACCGGCGGCTGAAGGAGGACACAGTCATCGGTGTGTTCTTCGCGTTCGCCTTCGGGCTCGGCATCGTGCTCGTATCGACACGGGACAGCTGGACGACGGATCTGTCGTCGTTCCTCTTCGGGCAGGTGCTGGCGGTGAGTCCGGGCGACGTGTGGACGGTGGCGGGGATCGGCGCGGTGCTCGTCGTGCTGGTGCTGGTACTGCGTAAGGAACTGGTCGCCGTTTCTCTGGACCGGGAGACGGCACGGGCGGCAGGACTGCCCGTACTGCGACTGGATCTGACGCTGTACATCGTCGTCACGGCGACGATCGTGATGTCGCTGGAGGCCGTCGGCAATATCCTCGTCCTGGCCCTGCTCATCACCCCGGCCGCGACGGCCCGCATGCTGACGGAACGGTTGTGGGCGATGACCCTACTGGCGTCGGCGATCGGCTGTGCGGGGAGTGTGGCCGGGCTCTATGTGTCCTACGCCTATGACCTTGCGGCCGGAGGATCGGTCGTGGTCGTGCTGACGGGTGTGTTCGCTGTCGTATGGTGCCTGGCACCACGGCACGGCCCCCTGGCCAGAGTGCTGCGGCTACGGAGGGGCCGTACGGCGGCGATCTCATCACCGACAGTGTGATACGGCTTCTGCCGTTCGTCCTGCGGTCGGTCACTTCATCGAGATCGAGGTGTCCAGATACTCGTTGGTGACGAGGGCGTCGGCGGCGAGACCGCTCTTGACCGTGATGTGCTGCTTCTTGACAACCGGTGCCATGTCGCTGATGAGCTGGGTGACACGGTCGGTGTCGAAGCTGCCCACCACACCGTCGGGGCCGGCGGCCAGGATGCCGTTGTCCTTCATGAAGGCGACGGAGTAGGCGTCCTGAGCTGGTGTCAGTGTGGTCGGGCTCTTGGCCTCGGTCGCGTACTTCTCCATGGTCGCGTTCATCGGCTCCGGATTCGTCGTGTAGCTGACGACGGCCTTCTGGATCATGGGCACGAGCGTCTTGAGGCAGGAGTCGTACTTCGTCTTGTTCGCCGGCGTGACGGACAGGGAGTTCTCGTACGTCGTGTAGCCGCCGTCGGCGAGCGGGAGACTGCTGAGAGTCTTGCCCCACTGCTTGAGGTGCTCGAACCGGTAGGTCGTGGCATCGGCGTAGTCGATGATCATGGCCTTGCCACCCGCGGTGATGAAGCGTCCGGGCGAGCCGTCGTAACTGTAGTCGAGCTGGCCGGACTTGAGGCTGCCGTTCGCGACCAGGAGATTGCTGGAGGCGTCCTCGCCGGCCTTGAGCACGGTGGCGCCTGTCTTGGCCACATCGGCGATGGACTTGACGTCGGGATAGGTCGCGGGATCGTAGACGATCGCCTTGGGGCTCTTCTGCAGGGTGGCGACGACCGCGATCACTGGCTGCTTGTCCGAGACCTCGATGGCATCGTCCGTGCTGACCTCGCCGAGCAGGATCGAGGGATCCTGGTAGAGACGTGCCATGACGGACTGGTTGCCGAGGAACGGGCCGCCGGCCAGGACCGAGACGGTCACACCGCCGACCTCGCCGCTGTATGTGCCGTTGCCGGTGTTGATCGTCCCGTTGGGCCCCACGAGCTGATAGAGCGCGCCCTTGGACGGCTGCGGGTACCAGCTCGACTGGATCTTCACGGTGCTCGGACAGATACCGGCGAGCGGTCCGCCGCCGGTGGGTGCCGTGCCGGCGGTGTCGGCCGTGTCACTCGAACCGCTTCCGCAAGCGGCGAGCAGCATGATGCCCGCCGAGGCGACCGCGAGGGACGCGGATCGCTGGAGGCCGCGGGCGGTGCGCGCATTGGTGTGCATGTTCTCTCCTGATGAGAGCAGGTCAGGTCGGGACGGGAGTGTCCGGATCCGGGTACCGGGGGGGTGAGGAGTGACGGCATGTATGGCGGAGGAGAGGTGCGGTTGTTCAGTCGTCGGAGCGCGTCGCGGTCGAGGTCTCCCACCGGCCGATGGTGAGCTTGCGGACGAGTCCGACCGTCCAGAACACCGCGAGACCGAAGGCACAGGTGACGAGCAGTGCCGCGTAGAGCCGTTCGGACTGAAGGTTGGCCGAGTAGTTCTGAAGGAGGCCGCCGATACCGGGCCGTCCCTGGCGGATGAAGAAGTCGGTGACGATGGAGGCGATGACCGACAGTCCCGCCGAGATCCGCAGCCCGGTGAAGATCGCCGGCAGGGCGCCGGGAAGCCGCAGGCGGACGAGACGTACACGACGTGACCGGTTGTGCAGCCGCACCAGGTCATGCAGGGCGGCGTCACCGGACTGCAGCCCGAACAGCGCGTTGGTCGTGATGGGAAAGAGCGAGACCAGCGTCGCCACGATGATGCGGCTCTGCTCGTTGAACCCGAACCAGAAGCCGATCAGCGGTACGAGGGCCAGGAACGGGATCGTCTGGAGCGCGACGGCGAACGGGTAGAACGACCGCTCGATCCAGCGGGCCTCGCTCATCGTGATGGCGAAGACCAGGCCGATGACGGTGGAGAGCGCGAACGCGACGAGCGAGACGGTGCCGCTCGACAGGAGCCCCTGGAGGATCTCCTTGAGGTTGGCCCAGTCGAGGAAGCCGACCGCCACGACCTCGTGCGGCGGAGGAAGGATGAAGCGCTGTGTCTCGCTGAGGCCGAAGTACGCCAGCAGGTACCAGATCCCGATGGCGGTCGCGGCCACGAGGGCGGGTGGGCCGGCGACGACGAGGAAGTTCCCGACCCGGGCCCGGCGTCGCTTGGTGGAGGGAAGGATGACCCGTGGTTCCTTCGGGACGCCGACGGCGGACTCGGCCGGAGGTGTCGCCTGGACCTGGGAGGCGATGGTCATGTGCTCACTCCTCGCAGACACTCGGAGATCTCATGGGCTATGGCGCCGAACTCCTCGCCGTAGCGGAGGTGCGGCGACCGTGGATAGTCGAACGGGATGTCGAACTCACCGATCACGCGTCCTGGACGAGGCGCCATGACAACGACACGCGACGAGAGATACACGGCCTCGGAGATCGAGTGGGTCACGAACAGGGCCGTGAACCGCCGTTCCGCGTAGAGCTTCAGCACCTCGTCGTTGAGCCGCTCGCGGGTGATCGCGTCGAGCGCACCGAAAGGCTCGTCGAACATGAACGGATTGGGATTCAGCGTGAGCGACCGGGCCAGCGAGACACGCATCTTCATCCCGCCGGACAGTGTCTTCGGGTAGTTGTCCTCGAACCCGCCGAGGCCGACGAGATCGATGGCCTCCTGGGCGAGCCGGCGACGGCGGGCCTTGGGCAGGCCCTCCAGCTGGGCGAGCAGCTCGACATTGCGCGCGACCGTGCGCCACGGCATGAGCGTCGCGTCCTGGAAGATATATCCGAGCGAGTCGAACCTGGTCTCGACACGGCCCTCGCTGATCGGGCTGAGGCCCGCGGCGATCCGCAACAGCGTCGACTTGCCGCAGCCCGACGGCCCGACGAGCGAGACGAACTCCCCAGGCCTGATGGAGAGATCGAGGTCGCTCAGGGCCACGGTGCCGTCGGCGAACCGCTTGGTGAGTCCGGAGAACTTCACGATCGGCTCGACGGACTTGTCGAGCGGAGCCGGATGCCGGCCGGCCCGTTGCTGCCGCACCGGTCCCCGGCCGTCCTGTGTCGTGTCCATCGGCAGGATGTTCGTCATTCGTCGTGTCCGCCTCTGCGTGTACGTGTATGCAGCTGGGATCCCGCTTTGTCTAATGAATTTTGTATCCCAAACTCGGGTGAGGGTTTCTGCCGAGTAAACTTTGAGGTAACTGCTTCAGGAGTGACGTTCGCCGCCCGGTCCGGCGCCCGGTCCGGCAGAGTTCAGGGCTCCGTCGGCGCTCGGAACGCGAACAGGACGCCCTCGTCGGACCACGGCCGGCCGTCGCCGTCGAAGCGGTGCACGGCCACCAGCCAGGAGCGGTCAACGGCCCACACCAGCGACACCGGAGTGAAGTCGGCGTCGGCGAACGCGGCCAGCACGTCGTCGGCATCCTCGATGGAGTCGCCGTACGTCGTCCAGATCACCGATCCGGCGCGTGCGACGAGTTCGCCGAGGCGGCCGATCGTATGCCGCGCGTCCTTGAGGCCGATGTTCGCGAACACGCCGCACATCAGCAGCAGTTCGGCCGGGACATGACCGGCGTACGACGCCGCCGCGCCGGCGTCCGCCACGACCACATCGACCGAGGTGAGTGCGGTGCTGCCGAGGGCACCATGCAGGAACGACGCGTTCAACGGCTCCAGTTCGATCATCAGGGCGTCGATGTCATGACCGCGTGGGTGGTCGATGAGGACGGGAAGGAGGTCCCGCGACTGTCCGGAACAGGCGCTGACCGCGGTGAGACGGCCCGGTGGCGCCGCGTCCAGAGCGGCGGAGATCGCCTCCTGCACCTGCTCAAGACGGTCGGTCTCGACCGTGTGGAGCTGGTCGTACGGTGCGTGCCACGCGTACCAGTCGTAGTCGCCGAGCGGCATGGGAGTTCAGGCCCGCTCTGCGGCGAGCCCGAGGCGCTGGAGCCGGTCACGGGCCGTCCCGGGAATCACGCATTCGAGCTGCTGTGCGTTGAGGGCGGCCATTCCGGCGATCTGCTTCGTCGCGGCGTGCTCCTTCTCGAACGCGGACATCGAGGTGAACGAGGCCTCGATGACCAGGTGGTGCAGACCGCCGAAGGCCGGCGCCCAGATCGCGTAGGGCGTCAGCCCGGCCGCGACCAGCAGCGCGTTCTTCTGCTCCTGGAGCCGGGTGAACGTGGGCAGCGTGCCGAACGCGAGGTTGCGCAGGATCTGGTGGCGGTAGGTCATCTCGGTCACGGTCCGATCGCTTTCGGGAGGTGTCTTCCGGGAGGTGTGGTCATGGCGTCCGCAGCTGGGGAGTTACGGTGTCCGCAGGTGGGGCACGGCGACCCAGCCTTGGTCGAACGGCGTGGTGAAGAAGTTGTGGACGCGCATATGGGCGATGAGCCATCGCCCGTCCACCCGGGCGAAGTCGTTGTCGTAGGACCCGGCGATCCACAGCGGCTGGTCGCCGCGGTAGGTGCAGGCCTGGAAGTACATGAACTGTCCGCGGGCCGTGTCACTGGACACCTCGACCGCGGGATTGGTCACGAAGTGCGCCGAGAACGGCATGCGTTCGACATTGCGGTCGAACTTGGTGATGAGCGCCGGACGTCCGACGGCCGCCCATTCCGGGTTCCCGTGAGGTCCGACGCTCTGCCAGCGCCCGTCCTCGGTGAACAGCGCGGCGACCTTGGAGCCTTTGTCCTGGTGGGCGTCGGTGGCCGCCATATAGCTGACCATGAGGGCGTTGATCTCCTCGCGGGATTCGAGCAGATCGAGCCGGGCGAGGACGGCGGACAGATCCGTCGGAGTGGCGAGGTCGGTGGCGGTTGGAGTGGCGGTCGAAGTAGCGGTCGGGGTGGCGAGGTCGGTCACAGCGTGTCCAGTGCCTTCTGATAGCGCTCCACGAGCCAGGCGTTGAGCTGAGGGATGTTGGACTCCATCCAGGACAGAGGTCCGCGTGGCGCGTACCGCGAGCGGAGCCCCTGCTGGAGGGCCGCGGTCGTCACGGCGTCCTGATGGATCGCGAGCGACTTGCGGTCCAGGAACTTCTCGTAGGCCTCGTGGAAGCCCGGCTCCTCGACGGCCGACTTGGGGTAGAGGTTGACCCGTCGCAGGTCCATCGAGCCGGGCCCGTTCGGATGGATCATCGCGAGCTGTACGAACGTCGGCTGGAGGATCGAGAAGAGCATGGGCGGGATCGAGGCGAACATGACGCGCTTGCGCTGCTCATCGGTCAGGCCCGGGATGATGGACGTGGTCCGCCTGCCGTCGGTGCTGGCCAGGCCGGCGTTCTCGTCCAGCAGATACGTCGGGTGCATGACCTGTCCGTCGCCGCGCTCGAAGTCGTAGAAGCGCGCGTTCTTGGCCGGAGCGGCCTCGTGCACACCGCGGTGCACATAGCTCGTGTGGTACGGCTCAAGAGCGTTGTCGTGGTGGATCTTCCAGTTCCACTTCTGGTCCTCGAAGACGGAGGCCGGCATCGGGACCAGCTCCTCCAGCCCGAAGGTCGACAGCTCCTCGTCCATCCGTGCCACGCTCGGGGCCAGAGGCGCGGCATTGTCGTCAAAGTTGATGAACACCAGGCCGTGGAAGATCTCATGGCGGATCTGGGGCAGGCGGATCGTCTCGCGCAGGCGCTTGACGGGCACCGTCTCGGTCATGGACGGAGCCGCCGCCAGCCGGCCGTCCAGATCGAAGGCCCAGTTGTGGTACGGGCACTTCATGACCCGGCCGGAGAGACAGGGCGCCGCCGCGCTGCGGCCCTCGCCTGCGAGTCCGCCGAACAACGGCTGGCCACGGTGTTGGCACACCGCCGACATCACGCGGACATGGCCGCTGAGGTCGCGCAGCATGACGATCGGCTCGTCGAGGATCGTCAGCGGCAGCTGGTCACCGGGCTCGGGGACCTCGTTGACATGACCGATGCACAGCCACTCCCGGTGGAAGATGGCTTCCTTCTCGAACTCCCAGAAGTCCGTGCTCGTATAGACGGCCGGAGGCAGGAGCCGTGCCGTGGCGACCGGGTCGGTGGTGTGGTCGATGTCGGCCATCACGGCCCGGGCCGCGGCCAGGGCATGGTCACTGATCGGGAGTGTCGTACTCATGTGTCTCCTCTTCGCCGCCGAATTGATCCGTATCTTGTATCCAAACTAGTGGTCCTGGATTACCTCGCTGTGAAATCGCGTCATGGCGGGCGTCCGGGATCTGGCGTGCTTCTCCAGGACGTCGATGACCGACCATGCGGTGATCTCCGACGTCCGTCCGCCCGAGGCGGGCGAGACGGTGTTCTCGATGGCGAAGTCGTAGCGGCCGACGGGTGACGACAGCTCGATCCGATGCCGGGTGGACGTCGCGGCGGGATTGGCGACGATGACGACTTCGACGTTGTCGAGGCCGATCGTGGCGAGCGCCAGGGCGACGGAGGAGTTGGAGGTGAGCGGATAGGCGAGGGCCGCCTCGCGCGCGGAGCCTCGGAAGACCTCGTCGGGCTCGGTCACGGTGGCGCTCATACCGAGAGCCGCCGGCCTCTTGGTGGTGGTGTGCCGCACCGTCACCTCGGGCACCGCACGGCCGCCCGCCGTAGAGTCCGATGTACGGACCGGTGTACGGACCGACGCGCGGTACGCGGCGCCGAGGATGTCGAGGCCGCCGATCGCTCCGGCCGGCACCAGGACATCCGCGCCGAGTACGGCACCGCGCCGGCGCAGGTCGGACTCGACGGAACGATCGGCGAGGATGCCGCAGGAACAGAGCACGATCCGCAGTCCGGCGTCGAGCGCACGCGGGAGAAGCACGCGCGCTGCCGCGGCGGTGCTGGCCTCGACCAGGAGGTCGGCCGACCTCAGCGCCTCGCCGATCACGGTGTCGTCGCTGGACGAGTCGAGTACGGCCACGAGTTCGCAGCCCGCGACGCGGCCGGCGCCGAGTTCGGCCGCGACTCGTCCGCCGATCGTGCCCGTACCGGCGACGGCGATACGCCATGTCATGACGCGACCGCCGTCGCGTCCCACCGCGGATCGGCGGCGGCCGAGAGGAGGTCAGGACCGAGACGGACCAGGGTGTGGGCGGACCGGGCGCCGAGCGGCGGGAGCTCCGCGCCTTCGCGCAGAACACCGCGGTCGGAGATCTCCCACTTGGGTGCCGTCACGGCGGCGCCCATCCGCGCCGGGCCGTCGAGCAGGTCGGGACAGGTCAGTTGGTCGATGACCTGGACATTCCAGGGAACCTGCTGAGCGCCACCGGGCGTGGCGCCGAGGACCCATGACCGCGTCGCGTCCTTCAGGGCCCAGGCGTGGAGTGTCGTAAGTGGCCGCTGACCTGGGCGAGGTGCGTTAGGATGGCCCGCCTCGAAGGTGAAGCCACGTCCGGCGCGGTTGGCCAGGACGAGGTCGTCGCCCGGGAGGACCAGCCCGCTGCCGTACCGCGGGAACGAGTTGGAGTGGACGATCACCACGGCGTTGCCGTCCGCGTCGGCGGCCGACACGGTCGATGTCCCTTCGGCCGTCAGCGCCGGCTGGAGCCCGCCTCGGGCCAGGGCCGCGAGAGCCCGCGCCACCGCGTCCGGCGAGGTGGGAGCGCCGCGGTCGACACGGTGTTCGCGGTCGAACGTCCGCGTGAGAGCGATCCCGTAGCTCGGGCCGTTGGTCGCCCAGAGGCGGCCGTGCTCCGACTCCACACTGTGCGCGCGTTCCTCGATCACCTCGACGGTGCCGAGGTCGTCCAGGTCCAGGACGCCTCCGTGCTCCTGGACATAGCCGACGAGGCGTCGGCCGAGCTCTCCGGCGAAGAGGTCCGATCCGTCGTGGACGAACCGCTCCAGCACTCCCGCGAGACCGGGCATCCGCACGGCCTCGCCCTCGGCGAGCGGGCCCGTCACCGGGAAGCACCGGCCGCCGTCGGGCTGGTAGCGCATCAGCGTCGCGAGCGACTCCTGAGTCAGGAGCACATTCAGCCGCGACCATGGGAAGCCCCGCCGTGCCAGCGCGACCGCGGGCGAGACGAGGCGTTCCCGGCCCATCCTGCCGAGCGCGCCGAGGTGGGCGTATCCCGCCGGGGCGCCGGGAACACCGACCGACAACGGGCCGGTCGCGGGGACTTGCCAATCACGTGCCGCCGCTGCGGTGTAAAGGCCGGCCGGCGCGCCGCCCAACGCGATGACGGAGACCGGCTCCTCGTGGTCGGCGGTTACGTACAACGCCACGAGGTCGCCGGCGAGGCCGCACTTGGACGGCATCACGACGGTCTCGGCGAAGGCGGCCGCGAGGGCGGCGTCAAAGGCGTTGCCGCCGTCCAGCAGCGCGGCGAGCCCGATACCACTGGCCGTCCGTGAGCCCGAGGCCACGGCGCCGAGCGTCCCGGAAGCCACCGCGCGTCGCGCGATCGTGCGTGCCGGCACGCTCATGCGTCCGACTGGCTGGGAGCGTGATCGTCCAACTGGCCGAGGGCGTAGTGGCGCAGCTCGATCGTGTTGCCGTCAGGATCGTCGACGTACACGAGGTCGCCGGGTCCGCGCGCTCCCCAGCGGCGGAAAGGACCTTCAACCGTCTCGAAGACCCCGGAGTCCCGCAGAGCGACGAAGTCGATCGGCTCCACCTCGATGGCGAAGTGGGACACGTTCTTGCCGGTGGCCTCCACGCGCGCGTCGAGGTCGATGATCGTGCCCGGGCACACCTCGACCGAAGGGAACGGAACTGTTCCCGCGCGGAACTCGTCGAGCCGGTGCACCAAGAAGCCGAACTTCTCGACATACCAGGCCACGGAGGCCTCGGGATCCTTCACGCGCAGGACGATGTGGTCCAGTCGCTTCACGGCCACGGCGGCGCCCTCGCGGGCGGGGATGGAAGAGTACGTAGTCGTCATGGGCATTTTGTATCCAAAAGACATCACGGCTGACGACGACTCGTGTTAAACCCGTGTGTCCGCTCCGGTCCTGGCGGACCGCGCCGGCCTCGTACGCGCGACGCACGGACGCCCGGAGGAATGTTCCTCCGGGCGTCCGTGCGTGACGTGGTGTCGGTCAGCCTTGGGCCGCTTCGACGGGCTGCGGTCCGCCCTGGTTCGCGTGGCGCTGCTGGAGATGGCGACGCATCAGCAGCACCGCGAGCTCGGCGTCCCGGTCGAGTGCCGCTTGGATGATCGCCGCGTGCTCGTCCCACGACTGGTTGACGGCCGTGCTCTTGCCTCCGACCAGATGGTGCGCCTGATTGCGTACGGAGCGCAGTGTGTCGGCCAGGAAGCGTGAGCCGCCGCCGGAGGCGAGCAGTTCATGGAACTGGTCGTTCAGCGCGTTGATCCTGTCGTGATCGGCGGCCGCGGCAGCGGTGCGCCCTTCCTCCAGCGTCACGCGCAGAGCGGACATCGTCGCCTCGTCGGCACGTTCCACGGTGCGCTGGACCGCGATCAGTTCAAGCGCCAGCCGGATCTCCCGGACGATACGCAGCTCGTCCCTGTCGAGCTCGACAACTCGTACTCCGCGGCGCGGAAGCGCCTCCAGCAGGCCCTCCGCCTCCAGACGGCGGAACGCCTCGCGCACGGGGTGGCGGGAGACCCCGAGACGTTCGGAGATCGTGGCCTCGCTCAGGCGCTCGCCGGGACGCAGCTCGCCGTCGAGGATGAGCCGGCGCATCTCATCGGCCGTCTCGTCACGGAGGGAACGATGACGAGATCCCACTGATGACATAGGTGACTCCTCGGCACAACGGGCATTGAATACAAGATACAACCGAGGCTACCGTGTTCGAGCCGTCGTCGTCTCCCCCGCAACGGCCGGATGCCTTCTGCCGGTATGCCGATCGCCGATCCTCACAGGGCCGAGCGAGCCGGAATACACAGCGTCCGGTTGCGGGTTGGGGCCGACATGGCAGACACACTCTTCGATCCGCACGCGCTGCTCGCGCACAGCCGGCTCGGCGTGCTCGCGACGATCAAGTCCGACGGCCGCCCCCAGCTCTCTCCCGTCACGCCGGCCTATGACCAGGCCGCCGGTGTCATCCGGGTGTCGACCACCGCGGGAACCGCCAAGATCGCCAACCTGCGCCGGGACCCACGAGCCGCGCTCGAGGTGACCAGCCCGGACGGCCGGGCATGGGCCACCGCGGAGGGCACGGTCACACTCGTCGGGCCGGGAACCGACCCGCACGGTCCCGAGGTCCAGGCGTTGGTGGACTACTACCGCGCCGCCGCCGGCGAACACCCGGACTGGGACGAGTACCGGTCGGTCATGGTGTCCGACCGGAGAGTGCTGATCACGATGACGGTCGACAACGTGTACGGCACCCTGCTCCGCTGACGGCCGGTCGGCCACAGAGGCCTCCGGGCCTCCGGGACTCCGGCCGGGACTCCGGGTCCGTCGACCGCATCAACACGCGTTCCGCGCCGTACGACGGACGCACCGGCGACCGCACGGCCGATAACAGTCGGTAGCGTCGCGATTCCATGGAGTGCCCGAAGTGCGCCGTTGACCGCCCCGGTCACCGGCCGTGAAAGTGCCTGTGTGATCGACGACACTCTGTCCCCCACTCCCACAGGGCCCGCCACGGCCCGTCCGGAAAACCAGGAGAGTCCACGCCGGGTGGCCGTGGCGAGCTTCATCGGCAACACCATCGAGCTCTACGACTTCTTCATCTACGGCATGGCGGCGGCGCTGGTCCTCGACGACGTCTTCTTCCCCAACCTCTCGCCTCTCAACGCCACGCTCGCATCGTTCTCCACGTACGCGGTCGCCTTTCTGGCTCGCCCGATCGGCTCAATCATCTTCGGCCATTTCGGCGACCGCGTCGGCCGTAAGTCCGTCCTGGTCGCCTCACTGCTGCTGATGGGTCTGTCCACGGCGCTGGTGGGGCTGCTGCCCGGCTACGCCACCCTGGGCAGCTGGGCACCTCTGCTGCTCGTCCTGCTCCGCTTCCTCCAGGGAATCGGGATCGGCGGCGAGTGGGGCGGCGCGGTGCTCCTCGCCGTGGAGCACGCACCCAGCGGGCGGCGCGGGCTGTACGCGGCGTTCCCCCAACTCGGCCCGCCCGTCGGCTTCTCCGCCGCCACCGGCGTCTTCTGGCTGATGTCCGCGTCGCTCGACGAGGCGGCCTTCGCGAGCTGGGGATGGCGCGTTCCGTTCCTGCTGTCCTTCCTGCTGGTCGCCGTCGGACTGGTCGTACGGCTGAAGATCAGCGAGACTCCGGTCTTCGCGCGGTCCGTGGCGGAGCGGACGGCGAGCAGGGCGCCCGTGGCGGAACTCCTCCGGTGCCATCCGCGCGAACTCCTGCTCGGCGCGGGCGCCATGGCCGTCGTATACACCCTCTTCTACTCGACGATGACCTACGGCCTGTCGTACACCACCACAGCCTTGGGCATGCCGCGCAATACGATGCTGGCGCTGTCCCTGGTCGCCTGCCTCTTCCTCGCGACCGCCATCTGGTTCGCCGCCACCCGCTCCGACACGGAGGGACGGCGGAAGCTGGTGCTGACGGGCTGTGGACTGGCCGCGGTCTGGGCCCTGGTGCTGTTCCCGCTGCTCGACACCAGACACCCGGTGGTGATGGCGGTGGCCATGGGCGGCGCGCTGTTCTGCGTGGGCACGACCTCCGGCCCGATGGGCGCGTATCTGCCGGAACTGTTCCCCGCCCGCGTCCGCTACTCGGGCGCGTCACTCGCGTACAACCTGGGCGGCGTCCTGGGCGGCGCGGTCTCCCCGCTGGTCGTCCCGCGCCTCCAGTCCGGCTTCGGCTCGGCGTCGGTGGGCTGGTACGTCAGCGCGATGGCCGTGGTCTCCCTGCTCTGCGTCCGGGCGCTCCCGGAGACACGGGAGCGCGGACTCGTCTAGGGCCTCTCGTTTGGATCTTGCTGGGCTCGCGTGCCCGCAGTGACATCAGCCGCTGC